>DATKKJ010000225.1 GCA_035543055.1 Terriglobales bacterium
CAAGGGCAACGAGATGGCGTTGCAACGGCTGCGCGACGCCGCAGAGCGCGCCAAGATCGAGCTCTCCACCACCATGGAGACCGAGATCAACCTGCCCTTCATCACCGCCGACGCCAGCGGCCCCAAGCACCTGGTGAAGAAGCTGACCCGGGCCAAGCTGGAGGGCATGGTGGAGGACATCGTGCAGCGTTCCGTGGGGCCCTGCAAGCAGGCGCTCAAGGACGCCGGCATCGATGCCAGCAAGATCGACGAGGTCGTGCTGGTGGGCGGGCAGACCCGCATGCCGCGCATCCAGCAGATCGTGAAGGAGCTGTTCGGCCGGGAGCCGCACAAGGGCGTCAACCCCGACGAGGTGGTGGCGGTGGGCGCGGCCATCCAGGGCGGCGTGCTCAAGGGCGACGTGAAAGACCTGCTCTTGCTCGACGTCACTCCGTTGACGCTCTCCATCGAGACCCTGGGCGGCGTGGCCACGCCCATGATCCCGCGCAACACCACCATCCCGACCAAGAAGACCGAGGTCTTCTCCACCGCGGCCGACAGCCAGACGTCGGTGGAGGTGCACGTGATGCAGGGCGAGCGCCCCATGGCGGCGCAGAACCGCACTCTGGGCAAGTTCCACCTGACCGGCATCCCGCCGGCCCCGCGTGGCGTGCCCCAGATCGAGGTCACGTTCGACATCGACGCCAACGGCATCCTCAACGTCACGGCCAAGGACCGGGCCACCAGCCGCGACCAGAAGATCACCATCACCTCTTCTTCCGGCCTGTCGAAGGAAGAGGTCGAGAAGATGGCCAAGGAAGCCGAGGCCCACGCCGACGAGGACAAGAAGCGGCGGGAGGAGATCGAGGCCCGCAACCAGCTCGACTCCATGGTCTACAACATCGAGAAGATGCTGAAGGAGCACGGCGACAAGATCTCGGGCAGCGAGCGCGGCGACGTAGAGAACGCGCTGGCCGACGCCAAGAAGGCGCTGGAGTCGGGCGACGCCGCCCAGATGAAGCACGCCCAGGAGACCCTGACCAAGGCGTCGCATAAGCTGGCCGAGGCCATGTACAAGCAGGCGGGCCCGCCTCCGGGTGGCCAGCCTGGAGAGCAACCGGGAGCGCAAGCCCCCGGCGGCGGCAACGGCGAGGCCAAGAAGGACGAAGGCGTCATCGACGCCGAGTACGTGGACGTGGACACGGATAAGAAATGAGCCAGCGCCGCAAGGCGCGGCTGGATGTAGCCCGGCACCTCGGTGCCGGGTGGCGGTTAGGACAGTGTCCGAGTCCCGTAGGGACGACTGAGATGCGGGGCGAATGATCTCTACGGTCTTCGCCTCGCGTGCTTTACACTCGCGGTGACAAATGGCCACGCAGACGAAGGACTATTACGGCACTCTGGGCGTAAAGAAGTCTGCGTCTGCCGACGACATCCGTAAGGCCTTTCGTAAGCTCGCCCGCAAATACCACCCCGACGTCAATCCCGGCGACAAGAAGGCGGAGGAGCGGTTCAAGGAGATCTCCGAGGCCAACGACGTCCTCTCCGACCCCAAGAAACGCAAGATCTACGACCAGCTCGGCTTCTACAGCGACAATATCGACCCTGCGGCGGCGGAGGCCTACGCCCGCGGCGGCCAAGGCGGCTTTGGCGGCTTCCCCGGACAGGGACGTGGCGGCGCACAGGGCGTCCCCTTCGATTTCGGCGGCTTCGACTTCTCCGATTTCTCCGGCGGCGGCGCCCAGCCCGGAGGCGGCGGCTTCCGCGACATCTTCTCTTCTATCTTCGGCGGCGGCGGACGCGGCCCGCAGGCACGCGGGCCGGAGGCCGGCACTGACCTCGAATACCAGGTCTCGGTCCCCTTCTGGACGGCCATCCGCGGCGGGGTGATGAAGATCAACGTGCAGCACGGCGAGCAGTGCTCCAACTGCCGCGGGGCCGGCGTGCTGATGGGCAGCGGCACCTGCCCGGAATGCGGCGGCAAGGGCCAAGTGCAGCAGACCGTCAACCGCATGAAGTTCAACATGCAGTGCCCGCGCTGCGGCGGGTCGGGCAAGAACCAGACCGTGTGCCACGTCTGCGGCGGCCAGGGCTCGGTGACCCGCACCGAGCCGATGGAGATCCGCATCAAGACCGGCACCCGCGACGGCCAGCGCATCCGCCTGGCCGGCAAGGGCAATCCCGGGAGCCACAGTGGGCCGAACGGCGACCTGTACGTCGTCATCCGCACCGAGCAGCATCCGGTGTTCACTCGCGAGGGCGATGACATCCGCATCACCGTGCCGGTCACGCCCACCGAGGCCGCCCTGGGCGCGAAGATCGAGGTGCCGACCATCGACGGCCGCACCCAGATGAAGGTTCCGCCGGGCACACAGAGCGGGCAAAAACTGCGCCTGCGCGAAAAGGGCGTGCCCTCGGCAACCAAAGACGGCGTCCGCGGCGACGAGATCGTGGAGGTCAAGATCGTTGTTCCGCACGTGCACGACGAGCGCTCGAAGGAGCTGTTCCGCGAGCTGGCCAAGCTGAATCCCGAGGACCCAAGAGCGGAGCTGTGGAGGCAGATCTGATGCCGGGCGTCGGTAGACCGATGAAGAAAGCTGAGGCACTCGGGATTGTTGTCGGCTTGGTTGCTGGGTCTTGTGTTGGGACCTTGTTCAAGCGCGAACTCTGGGCATTCTCAACCATCGGGGCCTTGATTGGATTCGTGATCGGCGATCTCTCATATTGGCTACAGGAGAGATCGGCGCGTAAGGAACGCGAGGAGATACGCGAATCAGTACGCAACAAGAGTTAGTGGAATGGCGAAAAGAAAATCCAAAGGCGCGTACATGATCTCCGCGGTGGCGGAGATGTACGGCATCCATCCGCAGACCCTGCGCCTGTACGAGCGCGAGGGGCTGCTGAAGCCGTCGCGCACCGAGGGCAACACGCGCCTCTACACCGACGAGGACCTGCAGCGGCTGGAGTTCATCCTCTCCCTGGCCCGCGAGCTGGGGGTGAACATCTCCGGCATCGCCATCATCCTGCAGATGCGGGAGCGCATGGAGGAGATGCAGCGCCAGATGCAGCAGTTCTTCGTCGAGTTCCAGAAGCAGGTGCTGGAGCATGCCCACCCCGATCCCGCGCGGGGCGCCATCATCCCCATCCGCCGGCCGGTCCCGCCGCCCAAGAAGTAGTCGCTTGGCCTTCGGAAACCGCCCTCCAACATGGCGTCATCCTGAGGGGCCTTGGCCCCGAAGGATCTTGCGTGCAGCACGCGCGATGCTTCGCGCCTGAAGGCGCTCAGCATGACGCCATCGTCAGGTTGCCGGTGACGAGCAGCAGCCCCCTGCTATATCCTCACTTTTCGGCTCCTATGCTGCCTTTCAAGCTGGTGTACAGCGACGGCTACTATCTGCCCATCGGGGACCATGTCTTCCCGGCCGAGAAGTTCCGCCTTATCCACAACCGTCTGCTACAGGACAAGCTGGCCGGCCCCGAGGACTTCCTGGAGCCGCAGCCCGCCTCCGATGACGACGTGCGCCTGGTGCATACCCCCGAGTACGTGGAAAAGCTGAAGACCGGCACCCTCACGCCCCGGGAAGAGCTGCAGATGGAGATTCCCTACTCGCCGGAGCTAGTGGGCGCCTTCTGGCTGGCGGCCGGCGGCAGCATCCTGGCGGCGGAGCGGGCGCTGCGCGATCGCGTCGCCTTCCAGGTCGGCGGCGGATTCCACCACGCCTTTCCCGACCACGGCGAGGGCTTCTGCATGATCCACGACGTCGCCATCGCCATCCGCCGCATGCAGAGGGACGGCAGGGTCAGGCGCGCCATGACGGTGGACTGCGACGTCCACCAGGGCAACGGGACCGCGGTCATCTTCGGCGAGCCGGGAGCGCAGCCGCTGCCGTCGTGGGCGCGCGCGACCATGAGCCGCATCGGTCCTGACTCCGAGTCCGCCCACTTCGACGGCGACGTGTACACCATCTCCCTGCACCAGGAGAACAACTACCCAGCGTGGAAGCCGCCCTCCACCATCGACGTCAACCTGCCCGACGCCACCACTGACGACGAATATCTCTCTTGGCTCGACACCGCGCTCAGCTCCGCCCTGCGCCAGTTCGATCCCGAGCTGATCTGCTACATCGCCGGCGCCGATCCCTACCGCGAAGACCAGCTCGGCGGGCTGCTGCTCACCATCGAGGGCCTGAAGAAGCGTGATCTGATGGTCTTCCAGGCGGCCAAGGCACGCGGCGTGCCGGTCATGGTGACCTTCGCCGGCGGCTACGCCCAGCACGTCGAGGACACCATCACCATCCACTGCAACACGGTGCGCGCTGCCCAGGAAGTGCTCGCGCCCGCGCCCGCCCGCTCGTGACTCCCGTCCTTGCCTCCTGCCGCAAAGCAAGCTAGAGTTTCCGCGCAATTCCCTGGAGGTCCTATGGCCGTCACCGCTATGAAAGCCAAGGAGAAGCCTTATCGCGTGCTGTCGCCGCGCGTCACCGAGATCCATCTGGAAGAGGAACTGAACCGCGCCTGGGCAGATGGCTACCAGCTCCAGTTCGTGGTGCCCAGCGCCGGCCCCCACGACCGCAACGTGTTCCTGATCATGACGCCGCGGAAGGGCAAGTAAGATCGAGCGATCTGGCCATCTGGCGAATTCACTTGGCTCGATGGCCCGATGATCACATGAAACTTCGTCTGATCCGCCACGCCTGCCTCATCGTCGAGTATGCCGGCCACCGGTTGCTCGTGGACCCGCAGCTGGACCCCGCCGGTGCGCGGCCGGCCATCGAGAACACCCCCAACCCGCGTAACAATCCCCTCGTGGACCTGCCCATACCGGTGAACGAGCTCTTGCGTGGCGTGGACGCAGTGCTGGTGACGCACACCCATCGCGATCACTGGGACGGCACGGCGGAGAAAGAGATTCCGAAGGACCTCCCGCTCATCGGCCAGCCGGAAGACGAGCCAAAGTTCCGCGCCGCTGGATTCAACAACGTGACCGGCATGGGTAAGACCCTGGAATGGAGTGGCGTTTCCCTCCACCGCACGGGCGGGCAGCACGGCACCGGCGAGATCGCCAGGAAGCTGGCGCCGGTTTCCGGCTTCGTCCTGCGCGCGCCCGGCGAGCCGACGCTCTACATCGCCGGCGATACAGTCTGGTGCGATGAGGTCGCCGGTCCTCTGCGCGAATTCCGTCCCGACGTGACCGTGCTCAACGCCGGCGGCGCCCGTTTCCTTCAGGGCGACCCCATCACCATGACGCCGGAAGACGTCATCACCGTCTGCCAGGCCGCGCTGAAAACGCAGGTGGTCGCCGTGCACATGGAGGCCATCAACCACTGCCTCGTCACCCGCGACAACCTCGCCTTCCAACTCGATGCCGAGCGCCTGCGCGACCGGGTCGCCATCCCGGCGGATGGGGAATGGGTGGGCCTTCCTGCCATTGCGAGCGCAAGACCTTGACCGCAGAGATCGCAGAGCCCGCAGAGAGCCTTTTTCAATCCGTTCCTCTGCGCTCTCTGCGTTCTCTGCGGTCAAATCTCGGCTGATACAATAGGGTTTGCAGCGGTCTTTCCGCCTATGTTTGAGAACCTTTCCGAAAAACTGCAACGCGCCTTCAAGAACCTGCGCGGGCAGGGTGTGCTCAACGAGGAGAACATCTCCGAGGCCCTGCGCGAGATCCGCCTGGCGCTGCTCGAAGCCGACGTCAACTTCAAGGTGGTCAAGGAGCTAGTGGACCATATCCGGGAGAAGGCGGTCGGCCAGGAAGTGATGACCGCCCTGTCGCCCGCCGAGCAGGTGGTCAAGATCGTCCGCGACGAGCTCATCAACGTCCTGGGCAAGGACACCGCCAAGCTCAAGTTCGCCTCCCAGCCGCCCACGGTCGTCCTGATGGCCGGCCTGCAAGGCTCCGGCAAGACCACGACCTCGGGCAAGCTGGCGCATTGGCTGAAGGCCGGAGGACATCGCCCCATGCTGGTCTCGGTGGACGTCTATCGCCCGGCCGCCCGCGAGCAGTTGAAGATCGTCGCCGGCGCCATCAAGGGCAATCTGTACGAGGGCCAGGTCACGGAAGCCAATACCGCCACCGTCGAACGTCTCGCCAAGGAAGCGCGTCGCGAGGCCATCAACACCGGCTGCGACGTGCTCATCGTGGACACTGCCGGCCGCCTGCACATCGACGAGCAGCTCATGGAGGAGATGCAGTCGCTCAAGAAGCTGCTCAACCCCCAGGAGATCCTGTTCGTGGCCGACGCCATGACCGGCCAGGACGCGGTCAA
>DATKKJ010000226.1 GCA_035543055.1 Terriglobales bacterium
GCTGGTGCCGTTCCGCAACCTGCGGCTTTCCGGCGTAGTCACGGCCCTGCACGACACCAAGCCCTCGGTCGCGACTAGGAAGGTCATCCAGGTCCTCGACCACCAGCCGGTCCTCGACGGCGAACTCCGCCGGCTCGCCGAATGGATCGCCCAGTACTACATCGCGCCGTTGGGCGAGGTGTTCCGGACCATGCTGCCGCTGGGCGGGGAATTCCGCCGGGCGCGGTCACTGCGCATCACCAGCCAGGGCCGGGCCGCGCTCCACGAGTCGGCCGAGAAGGGCGCGCGCTCGCGCAAGAGCGAAGAGGACACCCTCGCCGAATTCCGGGTGCTGGATTATCTGGCTCAGCGCGACTCCGCGCGGGAAGAGACCGTGCGATCGGCGAATAAGGTCAATCGCGCCGTGCTGGCGCGCCTGCTGCGGCGCAAATGGATCGAAGCGGAAGACGTATCGAGCGCTGAGGATGCCACACCTACGGTGCGTGTCGCCGTCCTGCAACAGGTCGAGGGCAAGCTCAACGACAACCAGCGGCGGATCGTGGAGACGCTGGCCGCCAGCGGCGGACGCGCCCGCCTGGAAACGCTGCGCACCCTTGACGTCCCCGAGAGCACGCTGGGCACGCTGGTGCGGCGCGGTATGGTCAGCATGGTGGAGGAGGCCGAAGAGTTCAACGTCTCGACCGTTCGCCCGCACGCCTCGGATTTCGACCTCAACCGGGAGCAGCGCGGCGCGCTGGAGCAGATCGAGAAAGCGGTGGAGGCACGCAGCTTTTCGGTCACGCTGCTGCATGGGGTCACCGGCTCGGGCAAGACCGCCGTGTATCTGGCGGCGATGCAGCAGGTGCTGGCCGGCGGGCGCTCCGCCATCCTGCTGGTTCCCGAGATCGGCCTGACGCCGGCGGCCGCAGCAAATCTCTACCAGGTCTTCGGCGAGCAAGTGGCGGTGCTGCATTCGGCGCTCTCCGACGGCGAGCGGGCGCAGCAGTGGCATCGTATCCGCCGCGGAGAGGCGAAGATCGTGGTGGGCACGCGCTCGGCGGTGTTCGCGCCGGTGACCGGCCTGGCGCTGATCGTGGTGGACGAGGAGCACGACACGTCGTACAAGCAGGAAGAGACGCCGCGCTACCACGGGCGCGACGTGGCGGTCATGCGCGGCAAACTGGCCCGGGCCGCGGTGGTGCTGGGCTCGGCGACGCCGTCGCTGGAATCGTTCCTCAACGCCAGCAGCGGCAAGTACGGCCTGATCGAGCTGCAGCAGCGGGTCGAGCAGCGCCCGCTCCCCGAGGTCGAGCTGGTGGACATGCGCGTCGAATTCCAGCAGACCGGCGAGGAGCACGTCTTCTCGCGGCGGCTGGTGGAAGAGATCAACCAGCGCCTGGCGCGGGGCGAGCAGGCCATGATCCTGATGAACCGCCGCGGCTACTCGGCGGTGGTGCTCTGCCGCGCCTGCGGCCAAACCGTGCAGTGCCGCAACTGCGCCATCGCTCTCACCCACCACAAGCGCGAGCAGAAACTCATGTGCCATTACTGCGGATACCGCGAGCGCGTCCCGCAGAAGTGCCCGAAGTGTGGCAGCGAATACGTCTACTTCCTGGGCGCCGGGTCGGAGAAGCTCGAAGACCTGCTGCACGGCGCCTTTCCCACCGCGCGCGTCGGGCGGTTAGACCGCGACACCGTCCGCGGACGCGGCGACTTCGAGCGCGTGCTCAATGCGCTGCACGCCGGCGAGCTCGACCTGCTGGTGGGCACACAGATGATCGCCAAAGGACACGACATCCACGGCGTGACCCTGGTGGGCGTGGTGGGCGCCGACTTCGCGCTCGGCTTCCCGGACTTCCGCGCCGCCGAGCGGACATTCCAATTGCTGACCCAGGTCGCGGGCCGCGCCGGACGCGGCCAGACCCCGGGCAAAGTCGTGCTGCAGACCTGGTTCCCCGATCACTATGCCATCCAGTTCGCCGCCAACCACGATTACGGCGGCTTCCAGGAGAAGGAGCTGCGCTATCGCAGGTGGATGCACTATCCGCCATTCAGCGCGCTGGCCAACGTGCTGGTGCGCAGCGACAAGCTGGAGGAAGCGCTGCGCTGGTCCGGACTGCTGGGGCAGTGGTTCCACAAGACGCGCCTGGAAGGCATCCGCGTGCTGGGTCCGGCGGCGGCGCCCATCGTCCGCCTCAAGCGCGACTACCGCTTTCATTTCGTGCTGAAGTCGGCGTCGCGGCAGAAGCTCAACGGAGCCCTGCGCGCCATGCTGGAGCACGCGTCCGGGCACCGGGTGCCGAGGACCAACGTCATTGTGGATGTGGACGCGCTCTCGCTGCTCTAGCGCAGGCTGCTCAGGTCGTTGCCCGGGAACGGGGCCGGGATGAAGGTCAGCAGGAACATCACCAGGCCGAGCACGGCCAGTGCGTATCGCCCGGGCGAGAGAGTCGGTTCGCGCTGGACATGAGGATGTCTGGCGGTCATCAGCAGAATCAGCGACCATAGGCCCCACCCGGACCAGTATCGGGTCATATAAACCAACACCAGCACGGTAAGGAGCGAGATCCAGCGGTGCCACTGTGGTCTTACCGCGTACACGATGTGGCCGCCGTCCAGTTGTCCCCCGGGCAGCAGGTTGAGCGAGGTGGCGAACATCCCGACCCAGGCCGCCAACGCGGTCGGATGCAGGTAAAGCGCCTCGATGGGAACACGCGCCACGTCTGCATGGCTGCCCAAGGCCCTTAGCGCGTCCTGCACGAGGTGGAAGATCGCTGGATACCCCAAAGGAAGAGCCGAGGCCGCCCCGACAGGCATCCTCTTAGAGAGCAACAGAGAGGCCGCCAGTGCGACGAGCGCCACCACGAATCCGGCGATGGGACCGGCGATACCGATATCGAACAGGTGGGTGCGGTTGCGGATGGGCGACTTGATGCGGATCACCGCCCCCAGGGTCCCGATCAGGGTCGGCGCCGGGATGAAGAAGGGCAGGGTGGCGTGCACGCGGTAGCGGACGCAGTAGAGATAGTGCCCCATTTCGTGGCAGAAGAGGATGAGCAACAGGGTCGCCGAGAAGGGGACACCCATGAGCAGGCGCGACGGCTCGGCCAGCACCCAGCGCACCGGGAACCACCACAGCAGCACCTGCCCCCAGGTGGCGTCGTCGGAGATGGGAGGAAACGCCGGCAGGTTGGCGTGAAAGTTGTATTCCAGGCGCGCCCCGACCACCAGCGTGGTAAAGACGGTCAGCAGGAAGAGCAGGGCGTGCAGCCAGTAGCGCTGCGGTGGCGGCTGGGCGACGAACACTTCTAGCGGACGATAGAACTCATAAGTGGACTGCAGAGGCGGTTCCGGCGGGGAGAGCGGGTTCGGCTCAGACATGGGAGACGACGTTCGGGTGCGGCGGACGTGTGCGAGTCAGGCCGAACCTAGTCGATGGACTGCAGTTCCTTCCCCGGCTTGAAGCGCACCGCCTTGCCGGGCGGGATGTTGACTTCGGCGCCGGTGCGCGGGTTGCGTCCGATGCCGGTCTTGCGCGGACGCACGTTGAACACGCCAAAGCCGCGCAACTCGATGCGGTCGCCGGTGCTGAGGGCTTTCTTCATGCTTTCGAAGACGGTCTCGACCGCCAACTCAGCCTTGGTTTTGGTGATGCCGGTCTTGTTCACGACTTCATTGATGATGTCGAGCTTGATCACAAGCGGCTCCCGAGAGGTTAGAGTAGCTGTAAAGTACGGATACTACGGAGTTTAGCTGGCGAAGTCAAATCCTCATCCAGAGTGTCATCCCGAAGGGCTTTAGCCCTGAGGGACCTGCTTTTCCCGTAGGCAGAAGCAGATCCCTCACGCCTAAAGGCGTTCGGGATGACACCGCCTCCCGTTGTCCACAGGTTTTTGCGGAATCCACAGGTTCTGCACAGGTAGAATCGCGCCTAGCCTTGCCGCATCAAAGGCTTACAAGCAACAATCCGTAGATTCTTGTCGGGCGGCCGGGCCGCGGCCGCACGCGCGGAGCAGTGGGGGAGGATAATGTCGGCACCGAGCAGCGTCATCACATCGCAGGCTTCAAGGGGGACCATGGGAGGCATCAAGAGCGACCGCTGGATCCGCAAGATGGCCCTGGAACACGACATGATCAACCCTTTCTCCGAGAAGCAGATGAGCACGGGCGTGATCAGCTACGGGGTCTCTAGCTATGGCTACGACCTGCGGGTGGCCGACGAGTTCAAGATCTTCACCAACGTGAACTGCACCATCGTGGACCCCAAGGCCTTCGACGAGCGCTCGTTCGTGACCGTGCGCTCGGATTGCGCCATCATCCCGCCCAACTCCTTCGCCCTAGCGCGCTCCATCGAGTATTTCAAGATCCCGCGCGACATCCTGACCATCTGCGTGGGCAAGAGCACTTACGCCCGCTGCGGCATCATCGTGAACGTCACCCCGTTCGAGCCGGAGTGGGAGGGCTTCGTCACCCTGGAGATCTCCAACACCACGCCCCTGCCGGCCAAGATCTACGCCAACGAAGGGCTGTGCCAGATCCTGTTCTTCCAGTCCGACGAGATGTGCGAGACCAGCTACAAGGACCGCAACGGCAAGTATCAGGCGCAGAAGGGCATCGTCCTGCCGAAGCTGTGACGGCGAGCGGCACCCGCCGCTGACGAATCGCGGGACCCGGTCTATACGTGATGGACTTCGATCTGCAGGTCAAGCTGGCGGTCTACCGCCACTTTGCCGAGACGGGCAAGCGCCCCTCACCGGCGGAGGTGGCGAAGCAGATCGGCATACCTGCCGCCGATGTGCCGGCTGTGTACACCCGGCTTCACACCCAGCGGGTCCTCGTCTTGGAACCGGACGGGACTTCGATCCGCATGGCGCCGCCGTTTTCGGGCGTGTCCACCCAGCATGTGGTCGAGGCGGGCGGCGTGTCGTACTTCGCCAACTGCGCCTGGGACGCGCTCGGTATCCCCGCCGCCCTGCACAAACCGGCGACCGTCCGCTCGCGCTGCGAGCAGTCCCTGGAACCAATGGCGCTGCCAGTCGGGCTGGAGGGCCCGGCCCCCTCCGACTGGCTGTTTCACTGCCTGGTACCCGCCGCGCACTGGTGGGACGATATCGTCTTCACCTGAAGCACCATGTTGTTCTTCCGGTCGGAGGAGCGGGTGCAGGAATGGTGCCGCAGCAAGGATGTCCCGCTGCGGCCGCTGGTAAGCATCGACCGGCTTTGGGTCCTCGCCCGCGAGTGGTACGCGACGCGCCTTCAACCCGGCTCGCGCCGCCCCGCGCCTGCGGAGATGCGCGCCATCTTCGCGCGCCTGGGCCTGGCCGGGGACTTCTGGGACCCGAGCGCCGACCAGTTCGGCTCCGCCACTGCTCCGTGATTCCCAAATACAAGGAGCCTCCCCTTCGGGAGGCTCTCAAGATCGGAACAACCCCTAATCACTTGCGTGCGGCGCCCTCGCCTTCCTTGTACATGTACTTGATCGACGGCTTGTAGATGAGCAGGTTGGAGCTGCCGTTGCGCGTCACCTTGATGCAGTTCTTGTCGTACCACTCGATGATGCCGTGGACCTCTTCGCCGTCCTTGAGCACGATGACCATCGGGGTCCGGGACTGCATCTGCTTCTGGTAATAGAAATTCTCGGCGTGGGTCTGCTCGGCGGGTGCAGGCTTACGGGACGGGCGCTCGCGGCGGCTCATGGGCGGGGCGCCGTTGCCCTCGTGGCGCGCCAGGCTGGGGCGGATCAGCTTGCGGTTGGCGAACTCATCGCTTTCGGGAGCGCGCCGGACGGCCGTCGATTCCATCTCGTTCCTCTCGCTTTCATGCTCCGCCGGGGCTGGGGACGATGGCTGCGCTTCCGGTTCCTGTGCGGGCGAACTTGCTGTGCGCGACACGGACACCTCTTACCCAATCAGTAACCAGGAAATGACCCCAGGCGATGTGATGCGGGCTAAACTTGGCAATACCGTATCACAGCGACGGGGCGATGACAATCTCGACCCCAGGAGCGGATTCCAGGCCGCCCACGGAACAAAAGGGGAAACCCTCATATCTCATTTCCGAATTGCTGTTCCCGGTAAGAAGTGGTATTAAGAGCCCCAGCCCCCACACGCGCGCTGTTGACGAATGTATGCAACCATCGCTGTTCAGGATCGGAGTTCGTATGAAGCTCACCGGGGTCGTTATCTGCACGCTGTTCACCGCTGCTTTCCTTTGCTCCACCGTTTTCGCCGCCACCCAGAATGCCACGGTCTACGGGACCGTGTACGATGCCGCCGGCAACCCGGCGCCCGGGGTTTCGGTGATCCTGGATAACCCCGCCCTGGGCATCTCCCGGACCGCCGTGACCGGCACCGATGGGACGTACAACTTTGCCGAGGTGCCGCCGGCCGATGCCTACCGCATCCGCGCCGTCAAGAGTGGCAAGGAGATCGATGTCCGCACCAACATCAGCATCAACGTGGGCGATGAGCGGGTCATCCTGCCGCCGCTGTCGGAGAAGGCCGAGGTGGCCGCGGGGGCGGCTCCGGCGGGGCGCCCCAAGGTCGTGGAGAGCGCGCGGGCGGTCACCAATGAGACCGTGAGCACCTCGGTCAGCGGCGTGATCACCGGTGACCAGCTGCGGTCACTGCCGTTGTACAACCGCAACTTCCTGGTGCTGGGACTGCTGACTCCCAACGTGCACGAGCCGGAGGCGAACAGCCCCCTGCGCGGCGGGTCGTTCAGCATCGCGGGGTCGCGGCCCAGCAGCAACAACTTCCTGCTCGATGGCGCGGACAACGTCGCCTCCAGCAGCAACCAGGCCATCCCCTTCCAGTTGAACGACTCGGTGCAGGAGTTCCGCGTCACGTCCTCGACCGCGTCGGCGGAGTACGGCAGGAACCTGGGCGGGGTGGTCAACGTGGTGACCCGGCGCGCCGGCAACAACTTCCACGGGAGCGTTTTCGGCTACTTCGGGAACGACGCGCTGAACGCCAGCAGCCCGCTGTCGGTGTACAACGGGACGACGTTCGACAAGGCCGCGAGCTACGCGGGCCCGACCAATGCGGCGCCAGTTGCGGGGGGCTTCGGTCTAATGGCCCCGACCACGTATAACCAGTACGTCGCCACAGCGGAATCCTTCGGGTACTGTACCAATTCGATCGGTGTCGCCACCTCCGCGTTCTGCGCGAGCGGTCTGGGCGGGTTCGGCGGAAACGGGGCGAACGACCGCTTCGACCCCGCCCTGCTCCTTTCCAAGCACAACCAGTTCAAAGCGCCTTTCGACTCCAAGCAGTTCGGCGGCAACGCCGGCATGGCCATCGTCAAGGACAAGCTGTTCGTCTTCGGCAGCTACGAAGGGACGCGGATCGACAATTCGAATCCCATCCTGGAGCGCGTCCCGAGTTCATTCGACAGGCAGTACGACCCGCTCGGCGCGCGGGGCGCCTCCTTCTTCCCGCTCAATTTCGCGTCCAACGACCCGAACTTCGTGATGGCGCAAAACGTCCTCAGCCTGTATCCGGCCGCCAACATCACCAGCGCGGCCGATGGGGCGGTGCCCGACGCCCTGGAGTTCTACCAGGGCGAGGCCCCCAATTACACGCACGTGCACAACTTCGTGGGACGCATGGATTGGGTCCAGAGCAGCTCGTCGAGCTGGACGTTCCGCTACGTCCTGCAGAAGCTGAATCAGTTGCACGATGACAGCCTTCCGGAACAGTCGAACTACCCGGGCAATGGGGCATTCCGCGACGCCTCGAACCATAGCGCCACGGTGAGCTTCAGCCACAACTTCTCCCCCCGCCTGGTGAACGAGGCCCGTGTCTCCTTCACCCAGTTCCGGATCGACGAAACGGCGCAGGACGCGAGCTTCGATGCGACTACGATTGGGCTGCCGACCAGGCAGATGATGACCTTCCTGCTCAGCGGCCTCGACACCCAGTACAGCGGCGCGGTCAATGCGTTCTTCTGCGGATTCTGTATCTCGAACGGGGCGTTCGCCGGATGGGGCGAGTTCTGGCCGACGGCGATATTCTTCCCGTTCTCGTCGTCCCCCATGCTCCCCACCCTGGACGGCCTGTTTCCCATGGCGCGCATGGGGGCGCCGCTGAATGCTCCCAGCCAGAGGCGCGACCAGACCTGGATGGCCGCCGACAACCTGTCGTGGTCGCACGGCAAGCACTCATTGCGGTTCGGCGGGGAGTATCGCCGCCTGGGCAACCGCTTCATGAATGCTGCTTTTTCCCGTGGCTACGCGGTATCGGGCAATATCGGGGAGTTCACCAGCGACAGCGAGACCTGTAATGAGAGCTGTTCCGGTTTCTTTGGCGGATTCATTCCACAGGCTTTTGTGGGTCCGTCCTTCGATTACGCGCTGCGCCAGCAGGACCCCTATGCGGTGGTGCTGACGTCGCAGGCGTTCGCGGGGTTCGTGCAGGACACCATCCGCCTGCACCCGCGATTCACCATCAACCTGGGTCTGCGGTACGAGTACTTTTCTCCTCCGGAAGCCGACGGGCAGAACCTCTGGAACTTTGACCCGGCGGCCAACGGGTTGGTGCAGCAAGGGCATACCGACGTGGTGAATCCGTTCGGGGATGCGTGTGCTCCATTCGTCCCCTATAGCGCCACGTACCCGGCCAACTTCTCCTTCTTCACCAACGGGTTCAACCCGTGGACCTGCAATTCCACCGGAAACCCGGAGTACATACGGACGGACAAGAACAACGTCGCCCCACGGGCAGGGTTTGCGTGGGACGTATTCGGCAACGGGAAGACCGTTATCCGCGGCGGAATCGGACTTTATTACGACCAGCTCCCGGTCAGCTACGTTTCGCAACTGATGTTCAACCGTCCCACGCCGCTGAACCAGAGCAACCCGCAAGCGATGTATGGCCAGAATTTCGGCTTCCCGTTCTTCGTGGGCGGGTTCAACGCCTGCGATCCCTTCGCCTTCAGCTTCATCGCCCAATGCGGTCTGGGCAATACCATGCTGAACCCGGCGACCATCGATGCGGTCACCCCACTCTGTACTCTTCGCTTCAATTGCAACACTTCACAGTTCGTCTCCGCCAGCAGCCCCTTCGCGATCTATGCGATGGACCCTGCGCACTCCGAAACGCCGATGTCACGGCAGATGAACCTGACCTGGCAGCAGTCCCTCAGCGGGAAGCTCGCGTTCGAACTCGGCTACGTGGGCACTTCAGCGAGGCACCTGCCGGTGGTGTACAACCAAGGATTTGCGAACGAGTTCTTCTGCACCTTCAGCGCGCCCGATTGCGACACCATCCATAACTTCCCGGCGTATACCATGACCAACCGGGGCGGATCGGCGTATCACTCGATGATGGTGAGGCTCCGGGCATCCGATTGGCATGGGCTCAAGCTCAACGCCGCTTACAGCTGGTCGAAGGGCATCGACAACGCGTCAGGGGCGACGTTCCCGCTGATCCCGGCCACGATGATCAACCAGACGCTGGGCTTCCAGATCTCGGGGACGGGTGACCCGCGCGGTTTCTGCAACATCTTCGGGTCCTTCTTCTTCGCCTGCCCGGCGGGGGTGCCGGCGGGCGGTGCGGCGGTGATCGAGAGTCCAGCCCTGACCACGACCGGCGCCGGGCAGGTGATCACCTCACCCTACCTGATCGCCCAGGATCCGATGGGGACGAATTTCCTGATCAACGACAAGGGCAAATCGGACTTCAATTCGACCAATCGGCTGGTCTTGGACTACGTTTGGAACATACCCTCGTTCAGGAAATCCAAGTGGCTGGATTACTGGCAAGTGAGCGGCATTTTCACGGCACAGTCCGGACAGCCGTTCACCATCTTCGCGGGACCGGCGTCCGGCGAGATCGATCAGCGGGTGAACGTCAACGGCCAGGTGATCACCAGCTACACCACTCCGACGGCCATCCTGCCGAATAACCTGGAGCTAGCGTCCGTGGCTTGCCTCACCAATCCGAACGCCAATCCGTTTGCCGTGCCGGCAAGCGGCGATACTCTGTATTCCGGCACGCCCGGAACAGCTTGCATCGGGAACTCGCAACGCAACGCCTACAAAGGCCCGAGCTTCGTCAATATGAACCTCGCGGTGCAAAAGGGGTTCCCCATCGGCAACGAGAGTCGGATGTTGACCATCCGGGCGGAATTCTTCAACCTGACCAACCAAAACAACTACTACAACCCGATCAGCGCGCTGAGCCTGGACGCGCAGTCGATCAACCCTGATTTCGGCAAGATCAAGTCGGCGCATGACCCGCGGCAGATCCAATTTGCCGCGCGGTTCACCTGGTAAGAGCAGGACTTGCCAAGGGCCCTCCGGCGACGGAGGGCCTCTTCTTTGCGCGGTCAGCGCTCCAGCGAGGTTGCAAAAGCGTCCAGCGAGAGGGAGCGCAGCAGGTTGCGGCGCATGCCGGAATGCACCTCGTCCAGGCCCTGGGCGGCGGCGGTGATCCAGGCAAAGTCTATTCGTTCTGCCAGGCGTGTCAGTTCCCCAGCGATGTCCGCATTGCTGAGCAAGTCCTTGGCGCCGGAGCCGAGGTAAAGAAGGTCCTGCAGCAGGAGCGCCAGGGTGTGCAAGAGGTCGTCGGTCCTGGCCTTGCCCTCGGCCCCGGCGCGGTAAGTCTCGGTGGCGCGGAAGAGCTCACTGTGGTCCTTGGCCTCGATGGCGGTGGTCAGGAGCGTGAGCGCGTCCTTGCGCGCGGCCATGTAGGTGGCCAGGTCGAAGCTGCGGGCGCGGCCGATGGCGCCGCCACTCAGGCGCGCCACCAGCGCCCGCTGCTTGGCGTTCCACTCGGGGCGGCGCTTCGCCAGGTCGTGCTCGATCTCGGCGGCCGGCAGCGCGCCCAGGGTGAAGGTGAGGGCGCGGGAGCGGATGGTTGGCAGCAGCTCGCCGGGGTTGGTGGTAAGCAGGAACAGGGAGGCGAATTCCGGCGGCTCTTCCAGCACCTTAAGCAGGGAGTTGGCGGCCTCTTTCATGAAGGCCGAGTCGGTGAAGATGTACACGCGCTCGCGGGCGTCGCCGGGCCGGTAATAGATGGTCTCGATGACGCGGCGCACCTGCCCGATCTTGATGAGCATCTGCGGCGGGTCAGGCGGGATGATGAGCACTTCGGGGTGGGTCTGGATGAGGATGCGCGTGTCCTTCTTGTCGGCGTCGCGCAGGTTGTCGCGGGCCTCGACGGCTTCGGCGAAGCGGACGTCGAGGTCGTCGGCCTGGGCGATGCGGACGCAGTTGGAGCACTTGCCGCAGAAATCGGGGAGTTTGCCCTTAGGCGGCTCCAGACAGTTCATGGCCTTGGCCATCATCTGCGCCAGGGTGTACTTGCCGGCGCCGGCGGGCCCGGCGAGGATCACGCCCTGAGGCAGGCGCCCAAGCCCCAGCATCTCGCGGAGCTGGGTGACTACGTGCGCGTTGCCGTGGAAGTCGGAGAAACCCACGGCTACGCGCTCCGGGCGGTCTTGCCCAGCAGGCGGCGGCGGACTTCGGCGACGATCAGCGGGTGGACGACGTCGGCGGGCGGCTTGGCGTCCACGGCGAAGACGCGGCCGGGCTCGCGCCGGGCGATCTCCAGGTACTTGTCGAGGACGCGCTGGAAGAAGGCGCGGTTCTCCTGCTCGAAGCGGTTCTCGTCAGAGATGGAATCGGGGTCGCGGGCCAGGTTGCGCTTGCGGGCGCGGGCCACGCTGTGGGCCACGTCGGAGACCATGAGGACGGTCAGGTCGGGCTGAAGACCGGCGCAAACGATCTCGTGCAGGCGGAGCACGGGGTCGCTGCCCAGCTTGCGCCCGCCGCCCTGGTAGGCCTCACTGGAGTCGGTGAAGCGGTCGCACAGCACCCACTTGCCGGCGTTCAGCGCGGGCAGGATGATCTCGTGGATGTGCTGAGCGCGGGAGGCGAACATCATGGCCAGCTCAGTCCAGGGCGAGAGGTTGGCGGTGCGGGAGTCGAGCAGCACGTGGCGGATCTTTTCGCCGGTGGGGGTGCCGCCGGGCTCGCGGGTGACCACGACGTCGAGACCGCCGGCGCGGAGGACGTCGGCCAGCCGCTCCAGTTGCGTGCTCTTGCCGCAGCCGTCCAGGCCCTCGATGGTGATGAACTTTCCGCGCGTCTTCTTCACCGGCACGGCGGAATCATACCATCCGGGCTGTGCTAGACTCCGCTATCCCCCGACGGCTGAGAGGGCACGAAGGCGTCGGGACTGCTGTCCCTCCGCTGGACGGCGTTGCTGAGTGCCAGCAGTCGCCAGGTCCCTCGGTCGTACCTGACGGCACTCCCTCGGGACGACACAGGGAGGCGAAATAAGGAGGCCATCATGCGCCTCGGCGATTACATCGACGACTATTGCTCCCATTGCAAGCTCTCGACCGACCACGCGGTGGTCTCCATGGTCGGGGAGGACGTGAAGAAGGTCCGCTGCCGCACCTGCGCCTACGAGCATAATTACCGCAAGAACAAAGGCGGCAAGCAGATGACCAAGCAGCAGGCCTTCGACAAGCTGCTGGCCCAGGCCAAGGAGCAGCTCGGCGGGAAAAAGTAAGACTTGTAATTGGTAATTTGTAAAGTAAGAGAGGGTCCGAAACTTTGCAGATTACAGATTGAACTTTGCAAATCCCCGCTGCTGTTGCCGTATCTCCTGCCGCTCATTTACCCTGTGTCGCCTATGCCTAAACCTGTCCTCGCGTTCGTTGCAATCCTCTGTCTAGCTCTCAGCGCCCAAGCCCAGACCACAACCCGGAAAGACAGCAAGGCCGCCGTCAGCCAGCAGAAGACGACCGGCACGATCACCCTGACGGTCGATGCCACAGAAGCGCCGCGCAAGATCCTGCACGCGCGGGAGGAGATCCCGGTAAGCGCCGGAAGGCTCACCCTCGTCTATCCCAAGTGGGTTCCCGGCGAGCACATGCCCAACGGGCCGATCGGGGACCTGGCCGGACTGAAGTTCACCGCCGGCGGCAAGACGCTGGCGTGGCGGCGCGATGATGTGGACATGTACGCCATCCATCTGGAAGTGCCGCCGGGCGCGAGCACGCTCGAGGTCGCGCTCGACTATCTGGAGCCGACCGCAGAGCGCAATTTCAGCGGCGGGGCGTCGGCGACCGAGAAGATGACGGTGGTGAGCTGGAACACGGTGCTCCTGTATCCACAGGGGATGGCGGCCGCCTACATGACCGTCGCTCCGCGCCTGAAGCTGCCGGCCGGCTGGAAGTTCGGCTCGGCATTGGACGTAGCCAAGGAGGGTGAAACCATCGAGTTCGCGCCGGTATCGCTGTACACGCTGGTGGATTCGCCGGTGATCGCGGGGCAGTATTACCGGGTGGTGCCGCTGGCGCCCGCGGAGAAGATCCGTCACCAGATCGATATCGCTGCCGACAGCGAGGCAGCCCTGGCCATCGTCCCCAAGCTGGAGAAGGGCTACACCAATCTGGTGCTGGAGACGGGAGCGCTGTATGGCGCCCGGCATTATCGGCACTACGAGTTCCTGCTCAGCCTGAGCGAGCACGTGGCGCACTTCGGCCTGGAACACCACGAATCCAGCGACGACCGCCTGGGCGAGCGCTACCTGGTGGACGAGCCTGAGGTCACGCTGGGCGCGGGCCTGTTCCCGCACGAATTCACCCACTCCTGGAACGGCAAGTTCCGCCGTCCGGCCGGGCTGGCGACCCCCGACTACCAGCAGCCGATGAAGGGCGAATTGCTGTGGGTCTATGAGGGATTGACCACCTATCTGGGAAACATCCTGACGGCGCGCAGCAACCTGTACACGCCGGAGCAGTACCGGGAATCGCTGGCGGGGACGGCCGCCTTTTTGCAGGCGCGGGCGGGGCGGAAATGGCGTCCGCTGGAAGATACCGCGGTGGCGGCGCAAGTCCTCTACAGCTCGCGCCAGGCCTGGAGCTCCTGGCGCCGCAGCGTGGATTTCTACCCCGAGGGCGACCTGATCTGGCTGGACGCCGACGTTACCATCCGCAACCTCACCAAGGGACAGAAATCGCTCAACGACTTCTGCAAGCTGTTCTTCGGCGGCAACAGCGGCCAGGCCGAGCTGAAGCCCTACACCTTCGATGACGTGGTCACTACCCTCAACCAGGTGGCGCCGTACGACTGGCGGAAATTCCTGCAGGAGCGGGTGAACGCCATCCAGTCGAACGCGCCGCTGGGAGGCATCGAGAACGGGGGCTGGAAGCTGGTGTTCAGCGAAACGCCGGGCGAGATGCTCAAGTCTGAAGAGTCGACCTTCAAAGTCATCGCCCTGGATTACTCGCTGGGCATGTCACTGACTGAGGAGGGCGGCGTTCGCGACGTCATCCCGGGATATCCGGCGGCGCAGGCCGGGATCGGGCCGGGCATGAAAGTCGTGGCGGTCAACGGGCGCAAGTTCTCGCGCGACGTGGTCCACGACGCCATCAAGGCGGCCAAGGGTGGCAACCGGCCGATCGAGTTGCTGGTGCTGAACGACGACTTCTACCGCACCGTGCAGGTCAACTATCACGACGGGGAGAGGTACCCCAAGCTGGTGCGGGACGAGAGCAAGCCGGACGTGCTCTCGGAGATCATCAAGCCGCTGGTCCAACATCCACAGTAGGGACTTAACCGCAGAGACCGCGGAGAGCGCAGAGAGACCGATTTTAAGAAGCCTCTGCGTACTCTGCGTTCTCTGCGGTTAAACGTCTTCGTCCTTCACCCCGGCGAAGAGGTCGGTCTCGCGCTCGATCTCGCGGGGGCTGGTGGTCGCAGCCAGGTGGAAGGATTCGCGCGTGCCCCGCTGGCGCACCGCCTTCTCAAATATC
This sequence comes from Terriglobales bacterium, assembly GCA_035543055.1. Lineage (NCBI taxonomy): Bacteria > Pseudomonadati > Acidobacteriota > Terriglobia > Terriglobales > Terriglobales bacterium. The sequence goes on from DATKKJ010000226.1 coordinate 14,752, forward strand.
GGGGCCAGCGGCGCCTGCGAGGTGTGCGCCTTGAAGGCGGAGATCTTTCTCTCCACAAACTCCTGGCCGACCTCGATGACCGCAGTGACCGGGGCAGGAGAGATGGGTTGACGTCCGGGCAGGGTGAACAGCGAAGCGCCGTAGTACAGCTTCTGGGCGCGATGCGGCTGCAGCCCGCGATCGAGCTGGTCGGTGTAACGATTGCTGCGCGCCGCCCACTGATAAGCCATGGTGGTGAACACCGAGACCATGGAATGGTCGGGATGGGCGGTGACCGCGCCTTCCGGGCCGATGGTGAGCACCACATGGGGCCGGATGGTGCGAATGCGACGCACCAGCTCTCCGACGACGGAGTAGAAATCCTGGCGGTCGAGCGCGCCGTCCGGATAGTGCAGGCACTCCCAGCTGGTCAGGCGCAGGATCTCGGCGGAGCGGCCGAGTTCGCGGCGGCGGATGGCGGCAAGCTCATCGTCGTCGCGGGCATCGCCGCGGTGGGTGGCGGCCTGGCCGGAAGTCAGGCAGACCAGGTGGGTCTCCACGCCGCGAGAAGCGTAGAGCAGGAGAGTCCCGCCGAATGCGCCCGCCTCGTCGTCGGGGTGGGCGGTCACGCAGAGCAGACGAAGCATCCGTTCCTCATGGGGTGCATAGGGTTTCAGCGCCGGGCGCGGCCTCGTCTTCCAGCATGAACTCCAGAACCGTCTGCGGAGTCGCAGCTTGCCAGACGGGAGCGAACGACAGGCGATGCAGCGGCGAGGGCCCATGCTCACGCAGCACCTTGATATGCGCGGGCGTGGAGTAGCCCTTGTTGGTGCACAGCCCGTAGAGGGGGAAGACCAGGTCCCACTGGCGCACCATGCGGTCGCGCTCCACCTTGGCGATGATGCTGGCGGCGGCGATGGAGGCCGAGAGCGCGTCCCCGTGGATGATCGGGGTCTGCGGACAGTCGAAGTCGATGCGGAGCGCATCGATGAGCAGGTGCTCGGGCCGGGGGTCGAGTTGGGCGACCGCCTCGACCATGGCCAGGCGCGAGGCGTGGTAGATGTTGAGCTGGTCGATGCGGGCGGCGTCCACGGCGGCGATGGCGATGGCCAGGGCGCGCTCACGGATCCTCTCCGCCAGGCGGTCGCGGTCCTTCTCGGGAAGCAATTTCGAGTCGCGCAGGCCGCGGATGCGGTAGGCGGGATCGAGGATCACCGCCGCCGCCACCACCGGCCCGAAGAGCGAGCCGCGACCGACCTCGTCAACACCAGCAATGAGCCTTGAGCCCTGGGCCCACAATTGCTTTTCATACTTCGTCGTGCATCTCAGGCGCTTGAGCAGGCGCAGCTTGAGGGCGGACGGGGAGAGCTCCCGGGCGGGTTTCAGCTTTGCGGGCACGATGAGGTTAGGGGAATTTAACCACAGAGAACACGGAGGAGGCGGAGAAAAAGTCGCAAGTCGTGAGTCGCAAGTCGCAAAAGAGCGCAGGTCGCAAGCGCATTAGCTCACGACCTGCGACTTGAGACTTGCGACTGAGCTATTCCGCTTCGCGCAGGCGGGCGGCCTTGCCGCGGAGGTCGCGCAGGTAGAAGAGCTTGGCGCGGCGGACCTTGCCGGAGCGCACCACCTCCACCTTGTCGATGACCTTGGAGTTGCGTGGGAAGATGCGCTCCACACCGTGGCCGAAGCTCATCTTGCGGACGGTGAAGCTGCCCTGGGGGCCGCCGCGCTGGGCGATCAGCGTGCCTTCGAATGCCTGCAGACGCTCCTTGTCGCCTTCCTTGATCTTCACCTGCACGCGCACGGTGTCGCCCGGCTTCATGTCGGGGATGTCGGTACGCTGCAGCTTGGCGGTGACTTTGTCCATGATCGTGGTCATTGCTTTCCCTCTTCTGTTGCGGAGCGTCGGGGCCCGCAGAATTCTAATCCTTGCCGCTTCTAATCGAAGCGATCAAACCTTTGTCTTCGTCGCTCAACTCGGCCTGCTCCAGCAGGTCGGGACGGTTGCGGAGCGTCTTCTCCAGCGCCTTGCGGCGGCGCCAGCGCCGGATCTGCTCGTGGTTGCCGTTCACCAGCACCTCCGGCACCGGCATCCCACGATATTCCGCGGGACGGGTGTAGTGCGGGTAATCCAGCAGCCCGCCGGAAGCACAGGTCGCCACCGGGCCGTCGGCTCTGACAGCCGAGGCGGCTGTTCCACACGAGCTGGTGAACGATTCCTGCTGCGACGAGGCTTCGTTGCCCAGGGCGCCGGGGATGAGCCGCGTCACCGCGTCCACGATGATGGCCGCGCCCAGCTCGCCGCCGCTGAGCACGAAATCGCCGACCGACAGCTCGCGGTCGGCCAGATGCTCGGCCACCCGCTCGTCCACGCCCTCGTAGCGGCCGCAGATGAGCACGATGCGCTCCAAACCCGCCAGCTCCTCGGCCACGCTCTGGCGGAAGATCTCGCCGCCGGCCGAGAGCAGGATGACCGATTCTTTCGTCCGCTCGCCACGGGGCGGGACCTTCAGCGACTCCGTGCATTCGAAGATGGGCTCGGGCTTGAAGACCATGCCCTCGCCGCCGCCGAACGGCCGGTCGTCCACGGTGCGGTGCTTGTCGCGGGTGAAAGCGCGCAGGTCGTGCACTCCGATGTCAATGAGCCCGGCTTCGCGCGCCCGGCGCACGATGCCGTGTTCCAGCGGCCCGCGGAAAAAGTCCGGAAAAATCGTCAGAATCTCGAACTTCATCTGCGAGCCATTGCCGAACCTTGCTCGGCCTGCACGGGCGGGACGCCCGTGCCTACTCAATCTCCTCAATCTCCGCGCTGCTGGCGTTTTTCTTCT
>DATKKJ010000227.1 GCA_035543055.1 Terriglobales bacterium
GCCGGCGTTTTCGGCGTGAAACAAAACTGAGCGCCGAGCATCGAACAGCTAGCGCGTGGAGGATGAGATGGCGACATATGTCTATGAGGGAAAGATCGAACGCGGGGCGGGAGCCATCAGGATGGCGCTCCTTCCCTCTGAATCGGCTCCCGTCTATTTCGGGGTCCACGGAGCGATCGCGCAACATTACGGCCTGAACCCGGCAACCATCAAAGAGCCGCGCGCCACCACCATCGACTACGTCATCGCCGCAGCGTCGGCTTGACTGCAGGGCACCTTTGCCACCGCGCTGGCAGCGCGGAATGTGAAGACGGGACGAGGAGCTCTGGTCAGCGACGTTCGCGGCGAGGTAGAAACCGAAGACGGCGTGCTGGTGATCCGGCGCATCCGTGTCCATCATCGCCTGGCCGTACCTGCGGAAGCCGGGGACGTGGTCCGAGAGGTCCACCAGCAGTACCCGTTGCAATGTCCCTTGTATCGAACTCTGCACCGCTGCATCGATATCAGTACGACGTACGAACTTGTTCCACCCACGAGCGGCTAGACTTCGGGGACCACCCTCAGAGCTGCATCCCTGGCCGGAGACGGCAACAGTTCTAGGAACAGCACACGCCGGAACAGGGTAAGGGCCAACAGCTCCCGGGCCGCGCAAACTGCGCGGCCTTTTGTCCTTGATGGCGACGGGAAAGTCCGCGTACTCTGCGCAGGACATGATCGGCCTGCTTTCTATCATCGCCATGGGCTTCTTCCTCGGGATGCGGCACGCCACCGATCCGGATCACGTCATCGCCGTCACCACCATCGTGGGCCGGCAGCGCAACCTGGCGCGCGCTGCGCTGGTGGGCGCGTTCTGGGGATTGGGGCATACCCTGACCATCTTCGTTGTGGGCACGGCGATCATTCTGTTCAACCTGGTCATCCCGCCCCGGGTCGGCCTCAGCATGGAGTTTTCCGTGGGAATCATGCTGGTGGTTCTCGGCTTCCTGAACATCCGCGGTTTCCTGCGGTCAATGCCGGCCCACGATCCCGAGGTCCACCCGCATCCGCTGTCGCAGACCCCGCTGGCCAGACTGGACCGGCTGTTTGCGCGCGCGACCCTGTACCAGCACCTCCGGCCGCTGGTGGTAGGCATCGTCCACGGACTCGCCGGTTCGGCCGCAGTGGCCCTGCTAGTCCTGACCACGGTCCGCGACTCGACCTGGGCGGTCGCCTACCTGCTGGTATTCGGAGTGGGGACCATCGTGGGGATGATGGTGATCACCGTGGGCATCGCTTCGAGCTTCCGGGTCGTAGCCCGGACCCAGGGCATCGAGCGAAGACTGGCCATGGCCTCGGGGCTGCTGAGCCTGGCCTTCGGACTGGTGGTCGCCTATCAGATCCTGATGGTGAATGGCCTGTTCAGCGCTCACCTGCAATGGACGCCGCGGTAGCGAACCCAGGAGCCCTCAGGCGCTCGCCGGGTCTATCTTCTCCGGATCGACGCCCAGGTCCTTGAAGGCCTTCTGCGCCTTGGCGGCGTCGAACTTCCCATCGCGAACCAGCCGGGAGAGCGCGGCGGCGGCGATGGATTCCGCGTTGACCTCGAAGAAGCGGCGCAGGTGCTCGCGATTGTCGCTGCGCCCGAAGCCGTCGGTGCCCAGGCTGACCAGGCGGCCGGTGAGCCACGGCGCGATCTGGTCGGCAACGATCTTCATGTAGTCACTGGCGGCGACGATCGGGCCTTTCGTGCCCTCCAGCGCAGTGAGGATGTAGGGGCGCTTCTCCGGTTCGGCCGGATGCAGCCGGTTCCAGCGCTCGCAAGCCAGGGCATCACGGCGCAGCTCGTTGTAGCTGGTCACACTCCAAACATCTGCCTGGACCTTATGTTTCTCGTTGAGGATAGTCTGCGCGCGCAGCGCTTCGTTCAGGATACTGCCGCTGCCGAACAAGTGCAGTGCCGCCTTCCCCGACGGAGCCGCCTTGAACTTGTACAACCCGCGCAGGATGCCTTCCCGGACGCCCTCGGGCATCGCCGGCATCGGGTAATCCTCGTTATAGGCGGTGAGGTAATAGAAGATGGCGTCACGCTCCTGGTACATGCGGCGGATGCCGTCCTGGATGATGACGGCCGTCTCGTAGGCGTAGGCGGGGTCGTAGGTGACGCAGGCGGGCACGGTGCTGGAGAGCACGAGGCTGTGTCCATCCTGGTGCTGCAGTCCCTCTCCCATCAGGGTGGTGCGTCCGGCGGTGCCGCCCACCAGGAAGCCCTTGCCGCGGGCGTCGCCGAAAGCCCAGATGAGGTCCCCGACCCGCTGGAACCCGAACATCGAATAGAAGGTGAAGAACGGGACGGTGGGCACCTGGTAATTGGAGTACGCCGTGCCGGCGGCGGTGAAC
>DATKKJ010000228.1 GCA_035543055.1 Terriglobales bacterium
CCTTGCTGTGGCTGGTCGGGCGCAAGGGATCGCTCACAAACCTCACTCCCTTGGCCCGCAATGACTCCTGCCACTCATCGACGATCCGCTGCATGGCTCTGTTTTTCGGTTCCTTCAGCGAAAAATATTGCCAATGGACGAAGAAAAAAGTAGCAGGCGGCTTTGTCGCGGCAACCGGCGTGGCAGCGCTGGTGCCGGGCGTGGCAGACTGTTCCTGGGCATGGACGTTCGTGTCCCAGAGCGCGAAGACGCACAAGAAGGCGAGCAGGCGCTGGATCCGTCGCATAGCGCCACCTTCAACAACAGGAAATGGAGAATACGAAGATGCCGTCCCTGGGGCAGTGATTCAGGTCACAACAGGGGGTGACTGCCGTTCCATCCAAGGGTCCCCTAGCGGAGGGGAGGTAGGTCGGAAGCTATCGGGGTAAGCACTAAGGACTGAGAACAGATCTATTTCTTCCTCTCGTCTCCCGCGATCTTCCCGTCCTTCAGGTGGATGACGCGGTGGGCGTACTCGGCGATGTCGTGCTCGTGGGTGACCAGCACGATGGTGTTTCCCTGCTCGTGCAGCCGGTCGAACAGCCCCATGATCTCGTTGCCCGTCTTCGAGTCCAGGTTTCCCGTGGGCTCGTCGGCCAGGATGATGGACGGGTTGTTCACCAGCGCCCGCGCGATGGCCACGCGCTGCCGCTGTCCTCCCGACAGCTCGTTGGGCTTGTGCATCATGCGCGGCTCCAGGTCCACCTGGCGCAGCGCCAGCTTGGCCTTCTCGATCCGCTCGGCTGCCGGCGTACCGTTGTAGATCAAAGGCAGCTCCACGTTGTGCAGCGCCGTCGCCCGCGCCAGCAGGTTGAAGGTCTGGAACACGAAGCCGATCTCTTTATTGCGGATGCGCGCCAGCTCGTCGTCATCCATCTCGCTGACCAGGTTGCCGTTCAGCCAGTACCGGCCCTCGGTGGGCGTGTCCAGGCACCCGATCAGGTTCATCAGGGTGGACTTGCCCGAGCCCGAGGGGCCCATGATGGCGACGTACTCGTTGCGGTCGATCCGCACGTCCACTCCCCGCAGCGCGTGCACCTGTTCCGAGCCCATGTCATAGGTCTTCCATAGGTTCTCGGTGCAGATCATGCAGTTCGCGGGCGGGCTTTGCAGCCCGGTCTCGCTGTGATTGAGGACCTCTGTCGCCATCCGTTTCTCCTCGGCCACCGGCCTTACGACTCCTTTTCCTGCGCCTTCACCGTGTTGTCCACTTTCACGCCCGACCCGTTCTTGAGCGTGCGCAGCACTTTGTAGCTGCCGGTGACGATCTCGTCGCCTTCCTTCAGCCCGTTCGTGACTTCGATATCGGTCACCCCGGTGATGCCGGTGTCCACTTTCACGAACTCGGCCTTCTTATTGCGCACCACGAACACGCCCTGCAGCTCTTCCTTGTCCTTCTTGGAGGGCGGGGCGGCCGCCTGCACATCGCCCTTTTTCTCTTCCTTCTCTTTCTTCTCCAGGTCGGCCTTCTGCCGCATGGTCAGCGCCTGGATGGGGATTGCCAGCACGCTCGACCTGGTCGCGGTCGTGATCTTGGCCGTGGTCGAGAGTCCGGGACGCAGATTCTCGGGCGGGCTATCCAGCGTGACCACCACCTTGAAGTCTTTGGCTTCCTGGCTGCCCGTGGTGGTCTGGGTCGTGGCCACGCCGGTCGAGCGCACGATCGCGTTGTCACCGACCTGGGTCACGTGTCCCTTGAACGTCTTGCCCGGCATGGCATCGATGGTGACTTCCGCCGGCTGATTCAGTTTGACGTTCACGATGTCGGTTTCGTCAACCTTGACCTCGGCGGTCACCACCGACATGTCCGCCACCGTCATCAGGGTGCTGCCCGGGGCGTTCTGGATGCCGATCACCATGGTCTCGCCCTGCCGCACCGGCAGGTTGGTGACCAGGCCGTCGAAGGGGGCAACATACGTCGTCTTGCTCAGCACGTCGGACGCGGTCGTGAGCTGCGCCTTCGCCTGGTTGATGCGCACGTGAGCCGCGTCCCGCTGCGCCTTGGTCTGCACGATCCTCGCTTGCGCCTGCGCCAGGCCGGACGCTGACATTTCCCAGGTCGCCTTCTTCAGATCGTAGTCGGCCTTGGAGATCAGTTGGTCCTTGTAAAGCCCTTCCGCCCGCTCGTAGTCGAGCTTGGCCCGCCCGGCGTCGGCTTGCGCCCGCTTCACATCGGCCAGCGCGGTGTTATAGGCCGCATCGGCCGCGGTCGCGTCGCCCGAGGCGGCTTCCAACGCCGCCTTCATCCCGTTTACGTTGGAGGAAGGCTGTACATTGTCGATCTGTGCCAGGATTTGCCCTTTCTTGACCCGGTCGCCTTCCTTCACATACAGCTTGGTGATGATGCCGAACGCGTTGGAACTGATGTTGACGTAGTTCAGCGGCTTGATCTCGCCCGACGCGGTGACCACGCTGGCCAGGTCCTGCTTCATCACCTTCCCGGTCTGCACCGTGATCACTCCGGCGTTCGCCCGGTGGTACAGCGCTCCCGCCAGGATCAGCACCAGCAGAACAATGCCGCCGATGATGGCGATCTTCTTCCACTTCTTTCCATTTGTTTTCGACATATGATTGGCGCTGCGGGGCAAGCCCCCGCACTCTCTATAAAGTACGTTGGCGCTGAGGGAAAGGTTCCCCCGAGGCTGATCTCCTGATGGCCCTGGCTTATTCTACCTTGGATTATATCGGCTGCAGGGCCCCCGACGCACCTGCCAAACCCTTGTTGGACGGGCGGGAATTCCTTTTGTAACAAGGATTTAATAAGGATTTTTTAAGCGCGCCGGGCGCCCCTCTTCCTTGCGTTCAAGCCTTCGGCGAACTTAGAATGACGCCTACAATCCCTCCCCGAGGTGGCGTTCTTGAAGTTCGTCGGCCGCTGGCTACCCGATGTCCTCCTGGTTCTCCTGTTGGCCGGTCTGGCCGCCTCCCAGGACGCTGCCAAGCAGGGGTCCAAGGCTCCGGCCAAGGATGGCTCCCAATCCGGCGCCCAATCCGACCCCCTCAAGCGTCCCCTCACTTCGGAGCAGAAGCAACAGCAGGAAAAGAAGCTCAAGCAGGAGCTCGAGGGGCCGTACAAGAAGTGGCTGAGCCAGGACGTGGCCTGGATCATCACCGACGAGGAGCGCGCCGCCTTCAAGCAGCTCTCCAACGACGAGGAGCGCGACCAGTTCATCGAGCAGTTCTGGCTGCGCCGCGATCCCACTCCCGACACCGTCGAGAACGAATACAAGGAAGAGCATTACCGGCGCATCGCCTACGCCAACGAACACTTCGCCTCCGGCATCCCCGGGTGGAAGACGGACCGCGGTCGCATGTACATCGTCTTCGGGCCGCCCGACAACATCGAATCGCATCCTTCCGGCGGCTACTACCAGCGGCCCATGGACGAAGGCGGGGGTGCCACCTCCACCTACCCCTTCGAAGTCTGGACCTACCGCTACCTGGAGGGCGTCGGTCAGAACATCGAGATCGAGTTCGTCGATCCCACCATGAGCGGCGAGTTCCACATGACCATGGACCGCTCCGAGAAGGACGCTCTCCTGCACGTCCCCAATGCCGGTCTGACCCTCTATGAAGAGATGGGCCTGGCCCGCAAAGCCGACCGCTTCACCGGCGGCGGCATCGAGAGCATCGGCGCCAGCCCCTTCAACAAGAACCTCCAGACCAAGCAGTTCGACCGGCTGGAGACCTTCGCCAAGCTGAACCGGCCCCCGGCGGTCAAGTTCAAGGACCTGGAAGAGATCGTCAGCCACAAGATCAACGTCAACCTGCTGCCCTTCGAGGTGCGGGCCGACTTCGTGAAGGTCACCGCCGACACCGTCCTGGTGCCCATCACCGTCCAGGTGAAGAACAAGGACGTCACCTTCCTCAACAAAGACGGCGTGCAGCGCGGCGTGGTGAACATTTTCGGCCGGGTCACCACCCTCACCGGCCGCATCGCCCAGACCTTCGAGGATACGGTGCAGATCGACGTCCCCGCCGAGCTGCTGCCCAAGACAGTCCAGAACTCCTCCATCTACTGGAAAGCGCTGCCCCTGCGGCCCAGCATGTACCGCGTGGACATCGTGCTCAAGGACGTGAACGGCGACCGCGTCGGCACTTGGAGCCGCGCCATCCGCGTGCCCGACTTCGGCGACGACCGCCTCGCCAACTCCAGCCTCATCATCGCCGACCAGATGGAGCCGGTCCCGTCGCGCAGGGTCGGCTCGGGCAGCTTCGTCATCGGTACCATGAAGGTGCGTCCCCGGGTGGATGGCGCCGACGGCAAGCCCGCCTCCTTCAAGCGCTCCCCCGGCCAGAAGGTCAACTTCTGGATGCAGATCTACAACCTGGGCATCGACGAGCAGAAGAAGAAGCCCTCTGCCACCATCGAGTACGACGTCGTGAACACCACGACCAAGAAGGAAGTCGTCAAGCAGGTCGAGACCACCGAGACCATGGGCAACGTCGGCGACCAGATCACCGTCCTCAAGAGCCTGCCCCTGGACAAAGTTGAGCCCGGCCTCTACCAAATCACCATCAAGGTGAGCGACAATATCTCCAAGCAGACGGTCGCGCCGACCGCCAGATTCGTCGTGGAGTAGTTCTTGATGGATCGGGGACCCGCCGGGATGCTGCGGCGGGGAGGAGGAATGCCAGGGATGGTCCGCAAGCTCGGATTCGTCGCACTGCTATGGGCGATGACCCTGCCGGCCTGCGCCGCCGACAAGCCGGGCGTCATCACCGGCCTGGTGCGCGATTCCTCCGGCATTCCCCAGATGGGCGCGGTCGTGGACGTCCTGGCGCGTTCCGCCGCTCTGCGCGTGTTCACCGACGCCAAGGGGCGCTTCACCGTCTCCGACCTCGCTCCCGGCACCTATCAGGTGCGCGCTTCCGCCCCGGCCTTCCTGCCGGCGTTGCGCGAGAATGTGAGCCTGGGCCCCGGCGCCCACCTGATCATCAACCTCACCCTGAACACGCTCTTCGAAGCGGCGCAGTTCCTGCCCTCGCGGCCCCGCGTCTCCGACGACAACGATGACTGGAAATGGATCCTGCGCTCCGCCGCCAACCGGCCCATTCTGCGGGTGCTCGAGGACGGTACGCCCGTTGTGGTCAGCGAGCCGGACCCGGCCGGCGACCGCCGCCTGAAAGGCGAGATCGTCTTCCTGGCCGGCTCCGAAGGGGAGGGATTCGGAGCGACGCCCCCCATGGGCGCCGCCTTCCGCCTGGAGCAGTCGATCTTCTCTTCCGGCACCTTGTCCGTCGGCGGCAACCTGGGGTACGGCAATGGCCCGGCGGGTGTGGTGCGCGCCGCCTACAGTCACCGCTTCGATAGCGGTGCCCACCCCGAGTTCGCCCTGACTCTCCGTCGCTTCGGCTCGCCCGGCAACGTTGTGCCTGGAGGCGCGCTCGAGGCTTTGGCCTTCAGCGCCACCGATTCCACCACCATCGCCGACATCATCGAGCTCGACTACGGGGGCGAAATTCAAGCCGTCCAGTTCGGCGAGCGGATCTCCGCCTTCCGGCCCTTCGGCTCTGTCACCGTCCGGGTGCGTCCCGGGACCATGCTGCAGTACCGCTACGCGACTTCGGAGCCGGACATGCGCGCCGCCAAGGGCTTCGACACCGCCCCCGCTGACCTGAGCGAGTCCGGTCCGCGCATGTCGCTGGTGGACTCCCGTCCAGTGCTGGAGCGCGCTCGCCACCACGAACTCTCCGTTTCGCAGCGTTTGGGACACAACAATGTCCAGGTGGCGGTTTACGCCGACCAGGTGCGCAACGCCGCTCTGGTCGGGGTCGGCGATGTCAGTCCCGACTCCACCGACCTTCTGCCCGACCTTTATTCCGGAACGTTCAGCTACCACGGCGGGACGCTCTCCACCACCGGCGTGCGCGTCGTGTATTCCCGGAGATTGGCCCAGGACCTCACCGCCACCGCCGACTACGCTTTCGGCGGCGTCCTCGACCTGGAACGCCCGGTGACCGATTGGGCCGAAGTCCGTGACGCCATCCGGAACGTCCGCCGCCATGCCGTTACCGCTAAGCTCGCCGGCCGCGTGCCCGGTTGGAAGACCCGCTGGATCGCCTCCTACAAGTGGACCAGTGGCGACACACTCACCCCGGTGGATCTTTTCAACGCCTCGCCCGGACAGGCCGATCCCTACCTGAATGTCTTCCTCCGCCAGCCGCTCCCGGCCGTTCCGTTCCTCCCTGGACGCATGGAAGCGCTTGTCGATCTACGCAACCTCCTGGCCCAGGGCTACGTCCCGGTGGTTTCTCAGGACGGCCAGACGTTGTATCTCGTCCAGTCCGCTCGCTCGGTTCGCGGCGGCCTCGCCTTCACCTTCTAGTCGGCCTCCAGATTTCCTTGACCTCGGCAAGAAAAGACCCTTGTCGCATCCAGGGCGGACGCGACAAGGGTAGGTCGGACGCGCTTACGGAATCCGGTAATAGTTCACGACCAGTTTTACCAGGCGATTACCCAAGAATAGGTGTTCGGTGCTGCTGCCGATCAGTATCCATCCCGCAGAAGGCCGCACGCCCTGCGCCAGCATAATGACCGACCCCGACACGGACGTTCCCGGAGGTCCTTGCGGCCCCTTCGGCCCCATCGGTCCCATAGTGCCTGTGGGCCCCACCGGTCCGGCCGGTCCCTGTGGCCCCCGTGGTCCGACCGCTCCCGGCGCTCCGGCAGGTCCGGCAGGTCCGGCCGGCCCCTGCGCACCCGCAGGCCCCATCGGTCCTATCGCTCCCGTCGGTCCCGCGGGTCCGGCCGGTCCCACGGGTCCTATCGCTCCCGTCGGGCCCGCCGGTCCCACAGGTCCAATCGGCCCCGCCGGTCCCGCTGGCCCTTGCGCACCATCAGCTCCCGCCGGTCCGGTTGCGCCCGCAGGTCCAGCAGGCCCGATCGGTCCAGTTGGGCCTTGCGGCCCTATCGGTCCCGTGGTGCCCACTGGTCCCGTCGGCCCAGCAGGGCCTTGCGGCCCTTGTGGTCCCGTAGCGCCCACCGGTCCCGGAGGTCCAGCAGGCCCGTCGTTGCCTTGAGGTCCTTGAGGCCCGGCAGGTCCGGGATCGCCCGTCAAGCCGTT
>DATKKJ010000229.1 GCA_035543055.1 Terriglobales bacterium
CGTGAAGAACGCGGATGCCGAGGCGCGCCGCAAGACCGCCCTGGGCCTGAGCGACCTGGCGGACCTCTACGGCAGGATCGGGCACAACCTGCTGCAGGAGGCGATCAGCGCCTGCGGCGAGCAGTTGCAGGTGGAAGCGGCGCTCGACCTGCAGACCCTCTTGGGAGCCGCCCTGGTGCGGCTGGCGCAGGAGGCAGGCACGCGCCCGGACTTTCCGGCGCTGCGGCAGGCGATGACCTGCGTGGAAAAGATCGAGACGGAGCGTCCCCTGGTGGCGCGCGATATTCGCCGGCGCATCGCCGTGGAGAGCCGGCTGCGGAAGTTCATCAGCGACGCAGCGCGGGCGGACTCGTTGGACAGGGAGCTGGTGCCCCTGCTGCAACAGAACCGCCGGGCGGCGAGCGAGGAACTGGCGGCGCTGTTCTCGCGGACGTCGCGGCGCGGAGAATGCGACCGCCTGGTGGAATTGGCGCGCGAACTGGGTCCGGAAGCGATCGGACGGCTGCGTGAGTTGCTGCGCGCGCGTCCGGCGCACGAGGCCATCGCCACCGTCGGGCTGCTGGCCCACCTGGACGCCACCGCGCTGCTGGAATGGCTGCCCCGGCGTCTGCCGGAGTGGTCGCGCTCCCAGCACGATGCGGTGGTGCGGCAGATCGCGGCCAGCGGCGTGCCAGAGCGGGCACGGCTGCTGGTGACCATCCTGGAACAACTGGACCCCTCGGTGGCGCCGGAGGTGATCGACGAGATCGGCATGACTGGCGACCGCGGGGTCAGTGCGGTCCTGCAGCAGTGGGCACACGGCGAACTGCCGGCGGGGGCGTCGCCTTACCTGCAGGTCAAGGCCATCGAGGCCCTGGCCCGGCTGCGAGACGCCGATTCGCTGCCCTTGTTGCGGCTCCTGCTGCAGTCGCGCAGCCTGCTGGGCTGGAAGCAGCCGCGCGAGATCCGCGTGGTCGCTGCCCAGGCGCTGCACCGGCTGGATCCCGAGTTCCTGCGCGGGTACCTGCCGAAGAGTGGCATCCCGCCGCTGGAACTGGAGATCGCCCCGCTCGACCCGGAGCCGCAAGCCGGATGGGTGCGGCAACGGCGCTATCCGCGGGTGCTGCCGGGTGTGGCACTCTCGGCCATGGCGGTGACCCAGCACGGCCGCTATCCGCTGCAGATCAAGACCCTGAGCATGGGCGGGGGCCTGGGGATGCGCGACGGCCGCAGCCAACTGGGGATGGAGGCGGTGCTCGACCTTCAACTGGGCCTGCGCCACCTGCGCTCGCAGGTGTGGCTGCGCGAACTGGATGCGCGCCACGTTGGCTTCGAGATCGTGGACATCGACCTGGACGACCGGGCCAAGCTGCGCAAGCTGCTGCTGGAACAGATGCAGCGCGTGCCCGCGGGGGTGCTGGCGGGGGCCCAGGCTCCGGCAAGGTCCGCGGTCCAGGTATCGTAAGACCTACCACGGATGACACGGGTCGAAATGAATCCGTGTTGATCCCGTGGCAATCCGTGGTTCTGCTTTTACAATCGGATTCGTGGCCACACCCGCGCCCGCGATGGCGACCGCCGAGGAAGAAGTCCCCCGGTTCACTCTGCGCCAGCGTCTCGCGCTGTGGCTGGTGAGCTGGGCGGGCCACTTGGCCATCCGGCTAATCGGGCCCACGCTGCGGGTCACCGTCTCCATCGAAGAGGGCGGCCCGCCCACGTTCTTCGTCCGTCCGGCGGTGTACGCGTTCTGGCATCGCTGCGTCTTTCTGGCGACCTGGTGGTACCGGGAGCTCGAGGTGGCGGTGATGACCAGCCGCAGCTTCGACGGCGAGTACATCGCGCGCATCATCTCGCAATTCGGATACCGGCCGGTGCGCGGCTCGAGTTCCAGAGGAGCGGTGAGCGCCCTGATCGGGATGCGCAAGGAACTGGAAGAGGGCCGCTCGGCCGCCTTCACCATCGACGGGCCGCGCGGCCCTAAGTACGTCGCCAAGCCTGGGCCAGTGCTGCTGGCGCAGAAGACCGGCCTTCCCATCGCCACCTTCCATTTTGCCTGCGCGGACGCCTGGCTGCTGAGGAGCTGGGATGAGTTCATGATCCCGAAGCCGTTCTCGCGGGTGCTGCTGCGGGTGGGCAGGCTGATTCAGGTGCCGCCGGACTTGGATGAAGCCGGACAACAGCGTTACCACGCCGAGATGCAGGCGACACTGGACCGCATCCGCATCTACGCGGAAGGGCACGTCTCCGATCGGCGAGAAGACTAACCACGGAGGACACAGAGGACACAGAGGACGCGGAGGCACTGAGTACTGAGTACTGGTGCCAATCTGTTGACAGGTCTCCCCTCCGAGCATAGATTCCTTGCTTCGAATCGTTCTTTACTAACCATTGGGTTCGCGCGTCCGCGGCGCTCGCCGCGGACTGGGAAGCGGGTGAAAATCCCGCGCTGCCGCGCAACTGTATGGCGAGAGTAGATCGCATGGCCACTGCCTTCGGGCGGGAAGGCCCTACGGGAATTGACCGCCAAGCCAGGAGACCGGCGCGAACCTCACACATCACCCCTTTCGCGTGCAAAGGAGGAGTGCCGTGCGGTCCATCCAATCGTTTCTTGTTCTTCTTGCGCTGACCAGTTGCGCCGCCGCGGACGTCGTCGTCCGCGTGGCCGATCCGCGCGCTGCCGTCGTGGCCGGCGCGGAGGTCAGGATCTATCCTTCCGCGGCCTCGGAGGCGGCGGTCGGGCAGCAAACATCCAGCGAGGGCGTGGCGCGCTTCACGGCTCTGCCCGACGGCGAATACCGGGTGGAGGTGCGCGCGGCCGGATTTGCACCAGCGTCGAAGACGGTGCGCATCGCGGGAGAGAGCAACATATCCATCTCACTCAAGATCGCCCCGCTGGCGCAGACGGTGGTCGTAAGCGCCACGCGGACGCCGGTTCCCGTGGAGGAGAGCGGCGCGCAGGTGGCACTACTCGACGCGTCTGACATCCGAAACCTGCAGCCAGTGGCCACCAGCGACGCCCTGCGCTACCTGCCCGGAGCCGTGGTCAATCAGGCCGGCCAGCGTGGTGGGCAGGCCTCGCTGTTCGTGCGCGGCGGCGAGTCGCGCTACAACAAGGTCATCATCGACGGGGTGCCGGTGAACGAGCCCGGCGGCACCTTCGATTTCGGCGTCGTCCCCATGACCGGGATCGAACGGATGGAGTTCGTGCGCGGAGCGGAAAGCGTTCTCTACGGCTCCGATGCCATGACCAGCGTGGTGCAGATGTGGTCGGCGACCGGGCGCACGCCGGTGCCGGAGATCCGCTTCGGGGCTGACGGCGGCACCTTCGGCACCGCGCGTGGATATGCGTCGATTGCCGGCGCGCGCGGCCGCCTCGATTACAACCTCTTCGGCCAGCAGGACGCGACCCAAGGCCAGGGCCAAAACGACGACTACTCCAACTCGATCCAGGGCGCCAATGTCGGCGTCATGCTCTCGCCTAAGGTGTTCCTGCGCCTCCGCACCCGGCATGCCGACTCGCGCAGCGGCGTCCAGGGACAGTGGGTCTTCGGGGGGCAGCAGTTGCTCAACCCGGACATCGACGCCTACGCCCGGCAGAACAATTTCCTGGGCAGCGCCGAGCTGACCGTCACCGCCCCCAACCACTGGCAGCACCGCTTCACCGGATACGAGTACAACCACAAGGGAATCAACCAGGACAGCTTCCTGGGCGGGCCCTCCGACCGCGGCTGTAATCTCACCGACCCGCTCAATCTGAATTTCTTCGATTGCTTCTTCTCGTCGCCGTTCAAGGTGAACACCGCCGGCTTCCAATACCAGGCCGACTATTCGCCGCGGAGTTGGGCGCGCACGACCTTCGGCTACGAGTTCGAGGACGAGAACGGCTTTTTTGACTCCGCCTTCGCCACCTTTGATTTCGTGAATAACGCCGGGCCCGTGATCGGCACGGCGAATGCCCACGGCCTGCGCCGCAATCATTCCATGTTTGCGCAACAGGCCATCACGTATAAGCGGTTCACCGCGCGCGCCGGGTTCCGCTATGTCCACAATGAAGACTTCGGCGGGAAGGTGGTACCGCAGGCGGCGTTCTCGGTGGTAGCGCGCCAAGGCGGCGACACCTTCGGCCCGACGCGTTTCACTGCATCCTACTCGCAGGGCTTCAAGGAGCCGCGGTTCGAGGAAGTGTTCGGTTTTACCGGAACCTCCGCGACCAACCCGAATCTAAGCCTGCGGCCGGAGCAGAACCGCGCTTTCGAGGCGGGGGTGAGCCAGACACTCCTCACCGGCCGCCATTCGTTCTCGGCGACGTATTTCAACAATCTCTTCCGCGACCAGATCCAGTTCGATTTCTTGAGCAGTCAATACTTCAACGTGGCCAAGAGCATGGCGCAGGGCGCCGAGCTGGAATGGCACAGCCGGCTGACGCCGAACCTGTCGGCCACCGCGAGCTACGTGCACACCTCCGGCCAGATCCTCCTGAATCCCGGCGGGGCGCCGCCGTTCGCGGCCGGCGATCCGCTGCTGCGGCGTCCGCGGAACCTGGGCTCGCTGCTGCTGAACTACTCGGGACGTCACTGGGGCGGCAGCGTGGCGGGAAGCCTCGTGGGGCGGCGCTTCGACTCCGACTTCCTCTTCGGCCTGGTCCCGCCGCAGGACCACACGGCCGGATATGCGCGCGTGGACCTGGGCGCCTGGTATGCAGTCAACCGCTACGCAATCGTGTACGCCAACGTGGAGAACGCCCTCAATCGGCGTTACGAGGAGGTCTCGGGCTACCCGGCACTGAAGGCGAACTTCCGGGCGGGGATGAGGTTCCGCTTCGGCGGGGAATAGGAACTTGACCGCAGAGATCGCAGAGAACGCAGAGAAGAATGCTATGAACACCTCTGCGAACTCCGCGTTCTCTGCGGTTAGTTCTCTTCGTGGACTTCGATGGAGTCGATCACGCCGACGATCGACATATCAATCGGCGAGTTAGGGCGGTTGACGGCGGCCATAGCGGCAAAGCCCTCCTGCACGACCAGCACGCGGTCGCCGACGCCCGCGTCCACGGCGTCGAGCGCGAGGATGACCTCGCCGCGGTCGGAGCCGTCGGGATGGATGGGCTGGACCACCAGGATCTTGCGGCGCTCGTGCGACGGGTGCTTGCGCGTGGCCACCACTTCGCCGCTGACGCGGCCCAGGATCATCGGCGGCCTCGCTTGGGGTGCTTGGCGCCACGCCCAGGAGACGCGGCAAGCCGCGTCTCTACCGGAGACTTGGAAGGAGTGATCGCGTCCACGATGCCGACGATGGAGGCGTCGGTCGGTACCTCGACGCCGCCGAAGGCGAGGGAAGCCTCTTTGCCGCGGCACCAATAGACCGTCTCGCGGAAGCCCGCGCCGACCGCATCCACCGCCACCAGCGGGCGGCCGTGGTCCTGGCCGCTGCGAGTGATTGGCTGGATGAGCAGCAGCTTGCGGCCGGCCAGGGCATCATGCTTCATCGTGGCCACCACGTTGCCGATCACCCGCGCCAGCATCATCGGGCGCGTCCTTTGCCGGCGACGGCGTGCGCTTCTTCGCTGTCGGTGCGGACGGTGTCCACGATGCCGACGATGGCGCTGTCCAGCGGCGACTCCTTGCCGGCGGCCATGCGCGCCGACGAGCCGGTCACCAGCAGCACGGTCTCGTGAAAACCAGCGCCCACCGTGTCCACGGCCACCACGTGGCTGCCTTCGAATTCTCCCTGCGGGTTCACCGGGCGGCAGAGCAGGAGTTTGCGGCCTTCCAGCCGCTCGTCCTTGCGGGTGGCGACAACGGTGCCCACGACTCGGGCCAGGATCATAAACGGCCTCTTTCCCGGTTAGGCGTTGGCCTTGGCGGCGCGGCCGATCGGCAGTACGTCCTCCAGGCTGGCGTGCGGGCGCGGGATCACGTGCACCGCGATCAGCTCGCCCACCCGGCGCGCGGCAGCGGCGCCGGCGTCGGTAGCGGCTTTCACCGCGGCCACGTCGCCGCGCACGATCGCCGTGACGTAGCCGGAGCCGATCTTCTCCCAGCCGACCAGCGTCACCTTGGCAGCTTTCACCATTGCGTCCGAGGCCTCGATCATCGCCACCAGGCCGCGGGTCTCGATCATTCCCAGAGCTTCACCCATTGATTCCTCCAGAACTGCGGTCGTGAGTCGCAGGTCGTGGGTCGTGAGCAACCCAGCCTCGCATCACGCAAACTTTCTCTCCTACCCCCTACTCCCTAACCTACTACCACCGTCTTTTTGTGTGCCGCATGGCGTCTTCGACGATAGACGCCAATTCTTCCCGCGTCACCACGAACTTGTCCGCCGAACCGGCGGGAGCCTGTGCGGCCCGTGCCGGGGTCGTTGCGGGGCCGGGCTCGGTCACCGGACATCCGGGCGAGCGCGGCGCCGCTGAGGTTACGCCTTCGTATTTTTCCCGCGCGACCATCAGCTTGCTTATATCCTCGTCGCTGAGCAGCTGGGGCCGGCCCAGCAGATGCGACACCAGGGCGATCTTGGCGAAATGCTCGACCGTCTCCATCTTCATGAACGCGCGCAACAGGTCCTCGCCGTAGGTCACCACGCCGTGGTTCGCCATCAGGATGGCATCGTACTGCGGGATCAGCGGCTCCAACGCCTGAGTCAGTTCCGCCGTCCCCGGCGTGCCGTACTTGGCGACCGGGATGCAGCCCAGGGCGAGCACGATCTCCGAGACCAAAGCCTGATTGAGCGGCAGCCCACAGGCGGCATACCCGGTGGCGGTGGGCGGGTGCGCGTGCACGATCCCCTTCACGTCCGGGCGCAGGCGGTAGATCTGCAGGTGCATGGCGATCTCGCTGGAGACGTTGCGCCGCCCGATGACCTTCTTGCCCCGCATATCCACCACCACCAGGTCCTCGGGCTCCATCATGCCCTTGCTCATGCCGGTCGGGGTGGAGAGGACGGTGTCCTGGTCAAGGCGGATGGAGAGATTGCCATCGGTCGCGGCCACGAAGCCCTTCTGGTGGATCATGCGGCCGAAGCGGACGATATCTTCGCGGTGCTGACGTTCGCTCTTCATTTACTACAACTGTAGTAATTAGCCCGACCTTGGGGATGGCGTATGGTAAAGCAGGTCAAGGGAATACTGCAAAAGAAAGTCGCCGGGAGGCAGGAGGCAGGCAGGTTGTTTACTGCCGCCTGCTGCCTGCCACCTGCCTACTAGAATGTTCCGGTGCTGGTCTCGGACTTCGATTACCACCTTCCCGAGGACTTGATCGCCCAGGAGCCGCTGGCGGACCGGGCGGCTTCGCGGATGCTGCGGCTGGGCCGAGCGGCCGGCGCGGTGCGGGACAGCACCTTCCGCGAATTCCCCGAGGCCCTGCGCCCCGGCGATCTGCTGGTGTTGAACAACACTCGGGTGTTTGCGGCTCGGCTTTTCGGACATCGCAGCGGACAGCGTTCGCAGCCCCTGGGCGCGCGCAATCCGGCCTCGCGCGACTTCCTGAAAGGGAGGGTGGAAATCCTGCTCACCCGTCAAACCGGAGCGCAGGAATGGCAAGCGCTGGTCCGTCCGGGGCGGAAGATCGGCATCGGGGAGCGGCTCTACTTCGGCGAGCACGATGAGCTGCAGGCGAAGGTCACGGGACGGGGAGAATTCGGCGAGCGCACGCTGCGCTTCGAGCCGGTGGAAGATTTCTTCGCGACCGTCGAGCAGATCGGGCATGTGCCCCTGCCCCCGTACATCGCGCGCACCGACCGGCCGCGAGACCGCGAGCGCTACCAGACGGTGTACGCCCGGCAGCGTGGATCGGTGGCGGCCCCTACCGCCGGGCTGCATTTCACGCCGGAGATCCTTGCCCGCCTGCGCGAGCGCGGCATCGAAATCGCGGAGATCACTCTGCACGTCGGCCTCGGTACTTTTCAGCCGGTCCATGCGGAGGTCGTAGAGGACCACAAGCTGCACCGGGAGTGGTTCCGGATCAGCGAGGAAGCGGCCGGAAGGATCAACGCTGCGCTGCGGGACGATCGCCGGGTGGTCGCGGTCGGCACCACCAGCGTGCGGACGCTGGAATTCGCCGCATTGAGCAATGGAAAGATCCATGCCGGCGCGGGCGAGGCCGACCTGTTCATCTATCCCGGCTTTCAGTTTCGGGTGGTTAGCGCCATGCTGACCAACTTCCACTTGCCGCGATCGACGCTGCTGATGCTGGTGGCGGCATTCGCGGGACGGGAGAATGTACTGGCCGCCTATCATCACGCGATCGAGCAGAAGTACCGCTTCTACTCCTACGGCGACTGCATGTTCATTGAATAAGGCATCGGCCCGGCCAAGGCGATGCCTCGGCTAACTCCTGGGCGACGCCGCTTTGGCCTTGCTCGCCGGCTTGGCTGCCGCCGGTTCCGGCTCGGACTGCTTCAGCATGTCGTCGATCATGGCGTAGAGCTGGGTGCGGTCCACCACCTCGATGAACGGCTTTCCGCGCTGCGTATTGCTCACAATGTAGATCGTCGGCGTGTGCTGGATGCCGGTCCGCTGGCCGAGCGCGTAATCGGCCTTGATGCGAGCTTCGAACTGGCCTTTCGGGTCCACCGCGAAGGGGAGCCTCAGTTTGTGCTCCTTGGCGAAGTTTTCCGCGAACTGGCGCACGTTGTCAGGCGTGATCTCGATCTGGTGGGCAAAGACCTGGGTGCGGAATTCGTCGCCGACCTTGGGCGAGATGGAGTCGAAATAATGCGCCAGGACGGCCGCCTGGAACGACCAGTTGTGCTGGGGCAGGGGGAAGTCGTAGTGCACGACGGGGATCTTGTAGGTGCGCGAGGCTTCCTGCAACAGGGGCCAGGCACGGGCGCAGTCGGGGCACTGCAGGTCTTCGAACACGACGATGGCGACGCGGGCGCCCTTGGGCGGCCGGAGGGCGGTGGTGTCGGCGGCGGTGGCCACCAACGATGCGGTCAGCAGGAGAGCCAGTAGCGATGCGAGCTTACGCAAGAAATCCTCTTCCTCAATCAATCTTGTCAGCAGCGTGAGAGCTGCTCCATGAGATGCGTTACCGCCGGGGGGAACGCTGCACATCCGTCCTCTTATCCTAAACGAAACGCGGTCAGTAGTGGAACGTGTAGCGGACCTGGCCGGAGAACGTGCGGGGATCGGCGTAATGTGTGCCCCCGAAGGTGTTGGCGTTGTCCAGCAGGTAGTGCCGGTTGGTCAGGTTCAGGGCGGTCAGTTGGACCGACCAGCTTTCGCCGATACTCTTGCCCAGCGACAGGTCGGCGGTGGTATGGGAGGCGAGGTGCTCCGGGCCTTCGCCGTCGAGGAACCCCGAGCCGTAGACCAGGTTCACCGAGGCCCAGGCGCGCCACGGCAGCGTCGTGGTGACGCCGGTGGTAAGCGTGTGACGCTGATCGTGGTCGAGGAAGAATGCTTCGTCGGGGATGGCGCTGAGGTCGATCAGGCCGCCGTTCACCGCTCCGAATCCCACCGCCCACTGGTGGGAGTAGGCCAGATGGAAGTCGGCGCGATGCAAGACGCGCGGCGACCGCAGCGTGACTTCCCAGCCCCGGATCCGGGCGCGTTCGATGGTGAGGGGCAGGAAAATATTTGAATTCCCGAGCGCGTCGTGGTCGAAGAAATTCCGCGCGGCGGTTCTGAAGTGCGCCAGGTCAAGGGTCCAGCCGCGGTAGGGCATCGCGACCCCAAACTCGTATTGCTCGTCCCTTTCCCCCCGCAAGGGCTGGAACGCGAATCCTTGAGTCAAGGCCAGATCCAGGAGCGGCCCGGAGACGGTGGTCAGCGGAGGCGGTTGATAGTAACGGCCGTAGAAGCCGCGCACTACCCAGTTCAGTCTCGGCACGACGATGGCCGCTCCGACCCGCGGATCGACAGCGGTTTCGCTGATGCTTCCGGAGAAGTGGGTCAGCCGTACACCGCCGTTCAAGGTCAGCCACTTGGTCACCTTGAACTGTTCTTCCAGGAAGCCCGCCACTACGCTACCCCACACGCTGTCGGACTCCGTGATCGGCGTGCCGGGCCCCGCAGGCCGCAGAGCGAAAAAGATATTTTCGTTCTGGGCGAATCCCTGGAAGCCCCAGTGCAGGTTGTGTCTTCCGCTGACCACCGCCAGGGTCGCGATCCCGCCGAAATAGTCGGAACGGTGATTGTCTTCCGGCGAGACCAATGGATCGTTGGGGCCGCCGAGGTAGTGGGCGCGATTGAGATGCACGAACGGCGCCACCGTGATCAGCAGGCCGTGCGGGGTGCTGTGCACCCAGGAGGCATTGACGAAAGCATCGCGCTCGTCCTCGACGTCGCGCACTCCGTCGGCCTGCTGCTGCGGAGTGTTGGGGATCTGATAGTGGTCTCCGCGCACCGCCGCCACCAACCGCAACTGGTCCGCCGGCGTCTTGTTGAAGATGAGGGAGGCAAATCCTCCCAGTCCGCTGCCCTGGTCGTGCAGAATCTCCGGAGAGGGCGTCTCCAATCCAAGGTCGGTGCGATTGCCGGTCAGGCTGGCAAAGTAGGCGAAGCGCTCGGTGTGGCTTCCACAACTCAATTGGTCGTCGGTCTGGTTGTAACTGCCGTAGTTCAGAGCCACCTCGCATTGCCGCGAGCTCTCGAAGCCGGAGCGGGTCACCGCGTTGAAGACCCCGTAGATGCGGTCGCCATATTCGGCAGAGAGACCGCCGCGTTGCACTTCCAGAATGTCGATATTCTTGGGGTCGACCTGGGGGCCGACGTTGGTGGCAATATTCGTGTTGGGGAGCGGGATGCCGTCGAGCATCCAGGTGGACTGATGTCCCCCGCGGACATGCAACTGGTCGTGAGCGATGTAGGCGCCGGGTACGAAATCGGTGATCATCGCGAGGCTGTTGGTGCGCTCCGCGCCTGGTGTCGTCCGAATCTCTTCGCGCACGATGACGCTGGCGGGGGTAGACGACGTGGGATCCACCATGGATGGGCTTCCCCGCACCTCGACTTGTTCTGTGACTCGAGCGACAGTCAGAGCGAAGTGCAAGTCCGCGACCTCTCCCGACCGGAGCAGCACCCTGCGGGACTCTGGCTGGAAGCCCGGCTCTACGACCGTGACCCGGTACTCGCCGATGGGGACAGCAGAGAACTCAAAACTCCCTGCCTGGTCGCTAACGGAATCCTTTTGCCACTCCGAGGCGGCCGCTTTGAGGGTGATCTGCGCTCCCGAGATCGGCCGGTGCTGCGGATCATGGACCAGCCCTTTTACCGTCCCGAAGATGGAGGCGTGGACCGCCAGCGAGCAGGCGAGCAGCCCGATCATCACGGATTGACGAACGAATCTCATAGAAGTCCTCAGAAAAACGGGATCACCGCGCCGGCCGCGTGGCCGGACGGTTCTCGGGGCCTGGAAAATCCCGGGGTCAGTGCGAGCTAGAGGGAGGTGCGCGCTGGCTGGGCTTTGCTGCCTGCTCGCCGGAGGCGCAGGCGGAGGAGAACTCGTGGACCAAGGGGTGGTCGTCGTGGCTCGCGATACCGAAGCCGGCCGGAGAGACCCGCGGCGCCTGCTGGGCCGTTACCAGGCTCTGGCACCCGCTGCAATGAAGTCTGGCGTCACGGAACGACTGCTCGGTGGGCTGGGGGCAGTGATGTCCGCCCCGGCGGCAGCAGGAGGGCCGGGGAGTGACATAGCTGGCCAGCGCGGCTGGAGACAGCCAGCTCGCCAGCAACAGCAGCAGTACAAGTCGGGCCCCCACGATCCGCATGGCCCGGCATTATAGAGCACGGCTGGCGACGCCGGCGGAGGAATGGCGATCGGGGCAGTTGAGCCGCTATTTTCCCGCATGCTACGATTACGGTTTCTGCTTGCTGCGCCACGGAAGGCCGTGGCTCTGCAGCCCAGAAGGTAGGTCGCCGGCGGGTGTCGTCCGGCCGCCATCCCCCTCTCGGCATACCAAAAGGAGTCGCTTGTGAAAGTCTACGATGGGGCAAACATCCGCAACGTCGCTGTATTGGGCCACTCGCATGCGGGCAAGACGTCGCTGGTTTCGGCCATGCTGTACACGGCCGGCTCGACGCAGCGCCTGGGGCGGGTGGACGACGGCAGCACGGTCACCGACTACGACGACGAAGAGATCGCCCGCAAGATGACCATCTCCACCGGCATCGCCCACGCCGAGTGGAAGAACACCAAGCTGAACCTGCTCGACACCCCCGGCTTCAACATGTTCGTGCACGAGGCCAAGACCTCGATGGTGGCGGTGGAATCGGCCATCCTGGTGGTGGACGGCGTGAGCGGCGTCGAGGTGGTGACCGAGAAGGTCTGGGGCTATGCCGAGGAAGCGCAGCTGCCGCGCATCATCGTGGGCGCGCGCATGGACCGCGAGCGCGCCAGCTACGACCGCATGATGGAATCGCTCGTCGCCACCTTCGGCCGCACGGTGATCCCCCTGCAACTGCCGATCGGCGCGGAGAAGAACCTGACCGGCGTCGTGGACCTGGTGCGCATGAAGGCCTACAGCTACGAGATGGGCGGTAACGGCAAGGGCAAGGAGATCGAGATCCCGGCCAACATGAAAGACGCCGCGCAGGCCGCGCACGAGAAGCTGGTCGAGATCGTCGCCGAGGGCGACGACAAGCTGATGGAGGAGTTTTTCGAGAAGGGGACCATCCCCGAAGAGCACCTCGTGCCCGCGCTGCACGAGGCCATCCGCGACGACAAGATCTTCCCCGTCCTGTTGACCAGCGGGCTAGGCAATATCGGGACCGACCGGCTGCTCGACTTCCTGGTGGAGTACGCGCCGACCGCGCTCGAGCGCCCGCCGGTCGAGGCCGCGCCCACGGCCAACAATGGCGAGCCGGCGCGCCGCAAGGTGGCTGACTCCGAGCCGCTCTCGCTTTACGTGTTCAAGACCGTCAGCGATCCTTTCGCTGGCCGCATCTCATATTTCAAGGTCTATTCCGGCGTCCTGAAGAACGACGCCACAGTGCAGAACTTCACCAAGAGTTCGTCGGAAAAGCTGGCGCACATCTCGATCATGCAGGGCAAGACGGCGGTTCCGGTCACCGAGCTGCACGCCGGCGACATCGGGGCGGTCGCCAAGCTGCGCGACACGTTGACCGGCGATACCCTGGGCGACAAGGCTGCGCCCATCCAGTATCCGCCGGTGAAGCTGCCCGAGCCCGCCATCAGCTTCGCCATCGAGCCCAAGACCCGCGGCGACGAAGACAAGCTCTCCAGCATCAACCGCATGATGGAAGAGGACCCCATGCTCCGGTTCTACCGCGATCCGCAGACCAAGGAATTCCTGATTGCGGGCACCGGGCAGCAGCACATCGAGGTCATCGTCTCCAAGCTCAAAAAGCGTTACCACGCGGAAGTGAACCTGAAGGCGCCCAAGGTGCCGTATCGCGAGACCATCCGCGGCCGGGCCGACGCCCACGGGCGGCACAAGAAGCAGACCGGCGGCCACGGCCAGTTCGGCGACTGCAAGATCAAGATGGAGCCCATGCCGCGCGGTGGCGGCTTCGAGTTCGTCAACGACATCTTCGGCGGCGCCATTCCCAAGAACTTCATCCCCGCGGTGGAGAAGGGTATTGTCGAGGCGGCCCAGCGCGGCTA
>DATKKJ010000230.1 GCA_035543055.1 Terriglobales bacterium
CGGCTTTAACCGTCAACCGGGCTACACTTCCCCCGCGCCCCTTTCCTCTTGAGAGATAGCCACCGTCAACTAACTGCTTTTGCGCTTTCCAGTAGCTCCTCCCTAACTTCGACCTGCGCTGCAGAGTTCGGTTACCGATGAATACGCCTTCCGGAGGCACCAGGGCGAGCAACTTCTTGGCTTTCTTTGACAGCTTGACTGGCCGCCGCCGTTTCGCCTGGATATTCGCAGCACGTATTTTGTCGGTTATTTCCTTCGGTAGGCGGACGCTAGACATTCTGAACACCCCGAATGACGAACATTCCGGCCCTTTGTGTCGATGAGTGCTTAGACCATTGGATGTTGCTGGCCCTGCGCTTCACAAAGCTGAGATAAGTGTCCGCTTCTTCTTTGTTAAACGTAGTGGCATCTTCTTCCCTGTTGGCGAGGAGCAGGACTTGCGTGGTCTTTCCCGTCTCAAGATCGAAAAGAATGTTGGCAGCAACCCAAAGTATGTTTGTCATTTGCCCGGATTTTAGCCCGTTTCTGGATTGGCTGAAAGCTATTCGTGTAGGCGAGCGGGGGCGGTGCGGTTGGGTGAGCAGGGAGCCGAGCCAAGCAAGGTTTCGGGCTTAGAGGTTTCGCGTTTCGCGGAACCCGCACAGCGGCCCGCTACTCCGCCAGCTTCATCAATGCGAACCGTACCGCGGCGGTAGCGAACAGCGCCCACAAGAAGTAGGCCCATTCTCTTTCCAGCGCGGTGGGGGTAGCTGCGATCTTCCTCATCTCGAACCTCGCAAGACCTCGGCTGACGTCCATTCAACCAAGGGGCGAAGCGATGAGGAACTGGCAAGACTGCCAGAGGCCGGCGACCCGAACCTTCTACGGCGGCAGGCCGATGCCGCGCATCATCTCGAGGTAACGCGGATCGGAGCGCAGAGGATCAAGCAAGGGATTGCGGATCTCGTATGCGAGTTCGCTGTCGTGATTGGCCACGGCTTTCTGCAGCCACGCGATGGCCTGGTCGCGGTCGCCGCCGACGGCATAACTGAGGGCCCACCAGGTTTCCGGGGTGTGACCGGCTTTCCCCAACTGCCGCAACACCTCCCGCTGTAGTTCGGCAAAGCCCTGGGCGTTGCGGGCGGACAGGGGCGTCTGCTCGGGCTTATCGATGATGCCGGCTGTCGCGTTCCGGTATTCTTTGGTCGCCTGCTCCCACTCACCTCGGGCGGCGTACAAGTAGGCAAACTTGCGGCGCGCCACACGGAAATTCGGGTCGAGTTCAGTGCTCTTGCGGAACTGCTTGAGAGCCTCGTCGTCGCGGTGGGCCACGTACAGCACATAACCATAGTTGACGTTCAGGATAGGAGACAGCGGGTCCAAAAGCAGGGCGCTGCGCAGCTCGTTCACGGCGGCTTCGATGCGGCCCATCGCCATCAGGTACTGGAAACCGTAGAAGTAATGGAGGTGGGCATCGTTGGGGGCCAGCTCCAGAGCTCGTTTGAACTCGTGCTCCCCCTCCACCCATTTGTAATCGTTGATAAGCGCGGCCGCCAGCGCGCCGTGCGCGTCCGCCAGCAGGGGATCGAGTTCGACTGCCTTGCGGGCCGCCGCCAAGGCCAGAACATTGGCCTGTCGCGATTCCGTCCCGACATAGGGCGGGGAGATGGTGTAGGCATTGCCCAAGCCGGCATACGCAAGCGCATAGGTCGGGTCAGCAGCGATGGCCTGCTTGTACAGATCGATGCACGCCAGAATGTTTTCCTTGCCGCGCAGATTAAAGTGGTATCGGCCCCTCAGGTATAGCTGGTACGCCTCGGAATTCGCGGTGGTGGAGCGCGCGATCTGCTTCTGCTGTTCGCCGCTGAGCTTGGAGCGCAGCCGGGCGGCCACGTCGCGCGTGATCTCTTCCTGGAGTGTGGAGACGTCCGCCGTCTTGCGCGTGTACTGCGCCCCCCAGATCTCGGTGCCGTCGGCCACGTTGACCAGGTCGGTGGAGATGTTAAGGGCGTCTCCGCGACGTGTGATGCGCCCGGTGAGCACCGCGTCCACCTTGAGCGTCTGCCCGACTTTGACGGGGTCGTCTTCCTTGCCCTTGAAGCGGAAGACGGTGCTGCGCGCCATCACCTTCATGTTGGGCAACTGGGAGAGGGTGCCGATCAAATCTTCGGTCAAGCCGTCGCTGAGGAACTCATTGTTGGCATCAGAGGTGGCGTTGACGAAGGGCAGCACCGCCACGGAGCCGATGCTCTTCGCCGACAATCCCCGCCACAGGAACCCGCCCACCACCGCGGCGACCACCACAATGGCAGCGAGCGCGCCTATCCAGATCTTGGCGGAACTCTTGGCCGCCATCGCGGCCGTGCCACTGGCGGGTGAGGGGGGCTTGCTGAGGTCGGGCGCCGTCTCATCGACGGGCACGGCAGCGCTGCCGCCCGAATCGAGCTCCCGCTTCAGGCGCTTCAGGTCGGCGCGGATCTCGGATGCGTGCTGGTAGCGCAGCTCGCGGTCTTTCTCCAAGGCCTTGTTGATGATGCGCTCCAGTTCGGGCGGCACTTCCGGATTCAAGCGCACCGGCGAGACCGGGGTGCGGTTGAGGATGGCTTCGAAGATCACGCCCGAGCTTTCGCCGCGGAAAGGAAGGGTGCCGGTGGCCATCTCGTACAGCACCACGCCGAAGGAGAACAGGTCGGTGCGGGCGTCCAGTTCCCGGCCGCGCACCTGTTCGGGAGACATGTACCCGACGGTGCCGAGCGCCACCCCGGGACTGGTGAGGTGCTCTTCGGCAATCGCGACCGAGGCGGTGGCGGCGGTCTGTGCCGCTGCTGGTACCGGAGTCGAGGCTTTCTTCTGGGGGGCGACTTTGGCCAATCCGAAATCGAGGACCTTGGCGTGGCCCCGGGTGGTGACGAAGATGTTGGCCGGCTTGACGTCGCGATGCACGATGCCGCGGGCATGGGCGGCGTCGAGCGCGTCGGCGACCTCGATGCCGATGCTCAGTACCTGACCGAGCTCCAAGGCCCTGCCGGTGACCAAGTGCTTGAGTGTCTGCCCTTCCAGCATCTCCATGGCGATGAAGGGCTCGCCGCCGGAATCGTCGACCTCGTAGATGGTGCAGATGTTGGGGTGGTTCAGCGAGGAGGCGGCGAAGGCTTCGCGGCGGAAACGCTCCAGCGAGGCCACGTCGCTGACCATTTCCTGGGGCAGGAACTTGAGGGCAACGTGGCGCGGCAGCTTGAGGTCCTCAGCGTCGAAAACCACACCCATGCCGCCGCCGCCGAGCTTGGCCACGATGCGATAGTGGGAAACCGTCCGGCCGATCACGAGTCCAGCGATGGTATGTCGTTCCGCACCCGGGCGCAAGCCGGATGGCGCGCTGGGTTCAGCGCTGGGCTGAAAACGGTCGTGGGCAGAGCGGGTCGCAAGTCGTGGGCCGCAAGTCGCAGGTCGTGAGTCGCAGGTCGTGGGCTGGTGGTTGGGCGTTGGTCGCTAGCGGGAAACCTCGCCGTCACGCGCTGCGCTTGGCGGGCAGCGGGAACTCGATGACCTTGCCGGCGTGTTCCGGGGATATCCATTTCTGGGGCCGCTTGAATGACGGCGGCACGTAGATCTCGATGACTTTCGCCATAACCTCCTCACATCCTGCGCCGCTTCCTGCACGACGCAAGGTCCCTCGGTCGTCCCTGCGGGACTCCTCGGGATGACAAACAAAAGGGGGCCCGACTGGACCCCGGCCTAAAAGGCCGGGGCTTCCACCGAAGAGCAGGCGCGCGGGTGCGCGCCTTGCTCGTGATCATCCACTCAGCGCACCACGATGACCGGGCGACGGACGAAGAGGTTGCCCCGCTCGTCGCGGTAGTAGTAGTGCTGACGTCCGCGATAGGTGTAGGTGCGGCAGCCGTACTTCTTGGCCTGGCCCGGAGGGAGTCCACAGTTGCCCCAGCCGGTCTTCTTGCCGCGGCTCCAGCCCGGGGGCCGGTCGTCGCGGTCGCGGAAGACGCGATACTCGTATCCGTCGCGGCGCTCCCAGCGGTCGTCGTCGCGGTCGTGGTCCCGCCCGCCCTTGCGATCGTCGTCGTCGAAGCGGTGGTTGACATGCTTCGCCTTGGCCTTGCCGTTATCGGCCAGGGCGGGGGTGGCCAAGGCCAGGGCCATCAGGGCGAATAGGGTGAGCCATCGTGTGCTCATGTGTGCTCTCCTGCGGGTATCCGGAGCACGCGGCGTGCCGCAGGTAAGCCATTCCTGTTCAATGAGTTGTCTGATTTCGGTCGCCCCAGCGACCGGGTAATTCTTACACGCTCGGGGTGCTCGGGCGGCAAGCTCGGTGTCAGCGCTTGCTGCGGGCGATGAGCTCCAGCATCTCCTTGTCGGCGCCGGCGTCGAGCAGGCGGAGTTCGGCCGCCTTGGTGAGCGCGAAGTCCACGCCGTACTCGGCGATCAGGGCCTTGAGCCGGGCCTTGGGAAGGTCGTAGCGCAGCGCTTCCTCGATCTCGGCTTCGCGCAGCGGCTTGGGCGGCGCCACCTCCGCCTGGAGCGCGACCGGGTTGTCGCCGGCGACCACCGTGACCGCCTGGGTCAGCTCCTTGAAGCCGGACATCTTCATTCTCAGGGTGTGGGCGCCGGCGGGGACTCCGGCGATGGTCAGCCTGCCCTCCGCGTTGCTTTCGCCCCAGTACTCGTCGTCGAGGAAGACCGTCGCCCCGGCGGGCGTCGTAGTCAGAACGAGCCGGCCGAATACCTTTGGCGGCGGCGCGGGCGCGGAGGGACGTTCACGCCGGGCACGCTCGGCTTCCGCGCTGCGTTGTAGGCGGCCCTGGAGTTCCGGATCCAGGAGCGCGGAGATGAGCTGGGACGCCAGGTTGCGGACCACCTCCTGCACGGCGGCATCGCAGCGGGCCGGCTGCGTGTCCTTGGTGTACGAGACCACGTACTCGGACGAAAGCGGGATGTCCTTGACCGGTTCGCGGGCGGCGTTGAAGACCGAGACCGTGGCCTGCGCCTCGGCGGTCATGGCGCCGCGCCCGTAAAAGCGCGCCACCGCCTGCTCGACCACGAGGTAGGCGTCGAGGCCGGGGGTCTCCTGGCTGGGCGGGAAGGACGAGAGCAGTTCGACCCCGGCGAAAGCCGCGCGCAGCTGCTCCTCGAGTTCCTGCTTCAGGCGGGCGCCGAACCTGCTTTCCCAGGCACCGCCTTCGTACCGCGGACCGTACAAGGCGACCGAATCGGGGACGTGCAAGCCGACCCGCAATGGAGACGCGGGCGGCGACGCGGCGCTCGGCGGCGCCAGCAGCGCGACGATTCCCAGGAGACCGACAAAGAGGCGCATGTCGCGGCGGATAAGTGCTGATATTGTGCTCTCCGGGGCAGTGGCATGGCAATCGTGGGAGGCGTATTAGCGGCAATACGAACAGTGGCTGCGCAAGGTGGGATGGCGATGAAGGGCGCGCGGGACGAGCGCCCTCGGCTGTACCATGCAGGAATTACAATTACCTGCCGTTGATGGGACGAAGGACATCCTCGCTCTCTTCCCGCCGCCTCCTGCTGGCCGCTGCTTTGTTTCTGGCCGTTCTCCCCGGACAGGCGCAGCAGGAGCCGAAGGGCATCCAGGACAACAGCTTCCTGATCGAGGAGGCCTACAACCAGGAGAAGGGCGTCATCCAGCACATCAGCGGCTTCAGCCGGCTGTGGCCGAGCCGCGACTGGGGCTACAGCTTCACCGAAGAATGGCCGGTGCCCGGCCATGAGAAGCACCAACTGAGCGCCACCATCAACCTGGTGAGCCCGGGCGACTCCAGCACCGGCATGGGCGATTGCTTCTTCAACTACCGCTATCAGCTGGTGGGGAACGGCGAGGCGCGGGTGGCGGTGGCGCCGCGGCTGAGCCTGCTGCTGCCCACGGGGTCGGCCAGCCAGGGACGCGGCTTCGGGGGCCCCGGGCTGCAGATCAGCCTGCCCGCCAGCGTGGTGGTGGTGGACCGCCACCTGGTGACGCACTGGAACGCGGGCGCGACTTTTGTCCCGTCGGCGCGGGGCGCGGGCACGGACCGGGCGGCGGTCATCGGCTACAACCTGGGGCAGAGCGTCGTCTGGCTGGCGCATCCGCGCTTCAACGTGCTGCTGGAGACGGTGTGGAACGCGTCGCAGGCGGTGGCCGGCCCGGACACGACCGTCGCGGTGCGTTCCCTGCTGCTGAATCCCGGCATGCGCTGGGCCTACAACTTCAAGAACGGACTGCAGATCGTCCCCGGCGTCGGCGTGCCGATCGGGGTGGGGCCGAGCGCGGGGGAGAAAGGCATCTTCCTGTATCTGAGCTTCGAGCACCCGCTGGGCGCGGCGCGCTAATGGTGGGCGCGGGTCAAAGACCCGCCTCCACGCCAGGTCACCTCCGCGGTGCACAGAGGTACAGGGAGGGATGTCCGAGGGAACGACGCGGACCCGGAACGATGGGGATTTGAGGGCAGGGTCCGGCGTCGTACAATGGAGACCAGCGCGGACTCCTATGGCAACCAAGCCATCCATCGAGCAGTGGCACGTCGCGCGCAGGCATCCGCGCGTGCCCATCACGACCCCGGTCGAGATCCACGCTCGCTATACCCAGGGAGCGCCCATCGTCGGCAACATCGAGAACGTGAGCCTGGGCGGGATGCTGGCCAGTTGCCGCGAGCCCTTCGACCACAGCACCGAAGTGGCCATGCTCTTCAGCCTGCCCAACGGGCATGCCATCCGGGCCTTCGGGCGGGTGGCGTTCGCGGTGCCGGGCAAGAAGTACGGCATCCAGTTCACCGACCTGGACGGCGAATCGCGGCAGGAGCTGGAGCGCTTCACCCAGAAGGCGCTGGGCTACAACCGGCGCAGCGGGCGCATCCCCTATCGGGTGCACTTGAAGGTGCGTCCGTCGGTGGATGCGGGCGAAGAACCGGCCATGACCGTGCTGGCCAGCCGCAACGGGGGCCTGCTGGTCTGCCGCACTCCGTTCGCCGTGGGACAGGAGTTCTACCTGCGCTGGCCGGAGCACGACATCGAGGCGAAGGCGCGGGTGGTCTTCCAACAGGTGTGGCAGGCCGACCAGCTGGCGGAACTCGGCTTCGAGTTCGTGGATGAGCAGCCATTCTGGGACATCGACTTCCCGGAAGAGAGCAAGCGCGCTTACTGATCCCCCGACGCTCAGGGCTTAGCGACGCAGGCCGCCCAACAGCCGGCGGAAGAACTCCACCGCCTCGGGGTCGCGATGCAGAGGCCCGATGACGTACTTGCCGAAGGCCGCACCGCCCACCGCGTAGTAGCCGACGGCACAGCCTCCGATCGCGACGTAACCCACCGCCAGGCCTCCGGTCGCCATGTAACCGAGCGCCAAGCCGCCAAACGCCAGGACGCCGATCCCCAGGCCGCCGAATGCGAGCAGGCCCAGGGCCAGCCCGCCGAGAGCGACCACCCCGTAGGAAAGGCCGCCCAGGGCGATGACGCCGGTGGCGATGTCGCCGATGGCGATGATGCCGCGCGCGTGCCCGCGGAGCTCATTGCTCGCCGGGTCGGGGCCGAGCGCGATCGCGACCAGCGGGTACTCGAGGATGGTGGCGGAGGAAGTCCAGCGCACGCCCATGGCAGCGCCTCCTAAGTACGAAGTATGAGCCGGCAGTGAACGCCACGTCAGTGACCAGCAAGGAACGAGGGCTGAGGGCTCGCGGAGCTGCACCATGCGCGCTGCACGTTACCGAAAGGTCACTGTGGACGGCGGTGGAAGGAATGTGGAAGCCCACCGCGGGAATCCCGGAACGGCGCAAGGGCCGCACCGAACGGTATCGCGAGGACGTTTAAGAAAAGTCTGCGCGAAGATCGCTGTTGTCGTACGAAACACTTTACAGGCGGCGAAAGGCTGCGTAGTATCACCCCCGCTCTACGCGATTCCGTAACCCAAAAAAATCCATCGACGAGGAAGAACTCGACGCCGCCTGGGCGCGAAGATCTTCTCGGAGCGTTCATGAAGGCGAAGAGGACGATTCTCTGCATCGACGACAACGAACAGTGCCTTTCCATCCGCAAAGTCATGCTGGAGACCCGCGGCTACCGGGTGATCGCCTGCAGTAACGGCGCCGACGCCCTGGAAGCCTTCCAGCGGGGCGGCGTGGACCTGGTGCTGAGCGACCTGATCATGCCCGGCCTGGACGGCACCGCCCTGATCGAGCACGTCAAGGCCATCTCGCCCCAGACCCCGGCCATCCTGTTCTCCGGCACCGTCAAAGTGTACGAGCGCGACACCCGCGCCGACGTCTTCCTGCCCAAGGGGATGTATGCCGCTACCGAGTTGCTGGAGCGCATCCGGTTGCTGCTGGTGCGCAAGCGCGGCCCCAAGCGCGCGAACCCGCTGCCGGCGCAGCCCGCAGCGGCCGCGCCCCGATCCTTCGTGGCGGCATCGTAAGGATTGGTGATTTCAGATTTGTGATTGGTGATTGGTGAGTAGGCGCGATTCGTCGCGCCTTTTCTTATTCAAATCGCAAATCACAAATTACAAATCACAAATCCCTCATGTACACTCGCAGATTCGCATGGCGGCCATCATCCAGACCGAAAACGTGACCAAGGTGTACCGGGTGGGCAAGGTGGACGTGCCCGCCTTGCGCGGGGTGTCGCTGGCGGTGGAGCGAGGGCAGTTCATCGCCATCGTGGGGCCGTCGGGCAGCGGCAAGAGCACCCTGTTCTACATCCTGGGGGGGCTGACCCGCGCCTCCAGCGGGCGGGTGGTGGTGGATGGCGAGGACTTCGTACAGATGTCGGACGCGCAGCGCACCGCCATGCGCAAGCGCAAGATCGGCTTCGTCTTCCAGAGATTCAACCTGCTGCCCACCCTGGACGCGATGGGCAACATCGAGATCGCGCACGACATCGCCGGTGGCGAGCTCGACCGCGCGCACCTGGAGCGCATCACCGGACTGCTGGGGATCGGCGACCGGCTGCGCCACCGCCCGTCGGAGCTCTCCGGGGGCGAGCAGCAGCGGGTGGCGCTGGCGCGGGCCCTGATCAACCGCCCGGCCATCGTGCTGGCCGACGAGCCCACCGGCAACCTCGATTCGGAGAACTCCGCCATCGTGCTCAAGATGTTGCGCCAGTCCAACCGCGAGCTGGGCCAGACCGTGCTCATGATCACCCACAACCCCGAGGCCGCGGCCTACGGCGACGTGATCGTGCACATGCGCGACGGCCATATCGTGCCGCCGGAGCAGGACCCGCAATGGAGCCCGCACCAGCCGGTTTGATATAATCGGGCTTTCAAGCGGGAGTAACTCAGCGGTAGAGTGCGACCTTGCCAAGGTCGAAGTCGCGGGTTCAAATCCCGTCTCCCGCTCCAGGATTCCGAGCCCTCGCCGCGCGCGGGGGCTTGCTGTCTGGGGCCGACGAGCGCTAACGTAAAGCTGTCCTGGTTGATCAGGGCGCGGTAGCCAAGTCGAGCCGGTTTGCGGGCGTGAGCGATTCGACCCTGAGCGAAACGAAGGGGAGGGGAGCGGGAGCCCGCAGGCGAGATGCTGAGCGCAGCGAAGCATCTGCTCGGTTCTTTCAAAACAGGGGCGCGGTAGCCAAGTGGTAAGGCAGAGGTCTGCAAAACCTTTATTCGGCGGTTCGATTCCGCCCCGCGCCTCCAACCTTCCTTTTCAGAATCATTGGATTAGCGCTCCTTTCGGTTTTGCCGTCCCCACCAACTTGGGAACACTTGGGAACAAAACGCGGTCCAGGTCCTCGACTGCGCGTCGGTGAGTCTCTGGAATGGCGTGAGTGTAAACGTTGAGCGTGGTCTTGATTGCTGCGTGCCCAAGTTGCTTCTGTGCGATCTTGACGGGTACGCCCAGATCCGCGCGGACATGTGGCTGGTCGCGCTTATTGAGAGATGGTGTGGGGCAAGGGATCTCAAACGCCGGCAGGCGTTGATGGCAGCGAATGGTCTCCCCGGAGCGCTGCCCGATTGCTCTAGACTGTTCTCATCCCCTGGGAGGCTTGCTATGAGTACTGCGCCTGCCGCTGCAGCGACGTTGTTCAAGGCGCCAGAGGTCATCTATCAGGAGGCCTACGAAGGGCGCCAGTTCGACGCGGTGTACTTCGCGATGATGGTCTTTGCTTGTCTCATCGCGCTGATGGGCCTCCTCCTGAACAGCCCCGCCGTGATCATCGGCGCGATGCTCATCTCGCCCCTCATGGGCCCCATCCTTGCGTGCGGTCTGGCGCTCACGACGGCGGAGTGGTCCCTGGGGAAGAAGGCGACCCGCAATCTGGTGCTGAGTGTCGGAGAGGTCGTTGTGATCGCAGTCGTCGCGACCCACCTCTCGCCGTTGCGGGAGACGACTCCGGAGATCCTCGCGCGGACGAATCCGAATCTCATGGACCTGCTGATCGCGTTCTTCTCGGGCCTAGCGGGAACGGTTGCCCTCGCCTCCCGGAAGACCGCGTTCACCATCCTGCCCGGGGTCGCCATCGCCACCGCCGTCATGCCTCCGCTGGCCACGGTGGGTTATGGCATCGGGACGCGGCAATGGACGGTCGCCAGTGGAGCATTCATGCTGTTCTTCACCAACTTCACCGCCATCGTCCTCAGCGCCAGCCTGGTCTTTCTGCTGATCGGGTTTCGACCCGAGGTCGAACGCTTCGGGGAGAGACACCTGCTGTTGGTCCGCTGGCGCATCGCCATCGCAGCCGCCCTCCTCCTCGTCATCTCCATACCGCTCATGCGGACCCTTTTGCATGCTTCCGAACAGGCTAGGATCCGCGGCCAAGTGCGAGATGTCCTGCGAAGCGCCATTCATCCCCCGGCCGAGCGCCAGCTGGATTCGCTCAGCGTCGAGTTGCGCAACGGCAAAGTGCACGTGACTGCCGCCGTCCAGACCGCGCAATTCATTGAGCCCGCCGAGATTGAGCGGCTGCGCACGGCCATTGAGCACAGGATCCAGTCCCCGGTCGACTTCCAGGTCCAGCAGCTGCAACTGGCGCGCAGACCCGCCAGCACGGAACAGGTGATCCACGATTTTCTGGCGGCCGGCTTGGTCCGGCCTGCGACCATCGCCAAGCCGCCGTCTCCCGCGGCCGAGATCGAGAGCGCGCAGCAGCGATTGGAGAAGTCGCTGCGGTCGCTGGTGGGGGCGGCCGGAGTGACCGCGCAGATCCAATCGGTGGGGAAGGCGTCCGACGGCTCTGTGGAGGTCAACGCCTCGGCCCAGGCGCCCCAGGTCACTCCCGTGGACATGTGGATGGTCGCGGCCGCCGGGCTGGGCAAGGAGGTCACCGCGCCGGTACGGATGAACGTGACCGTGAGCGTGACCGGAGGGACGCTCGTAGTCGTCTACCACGCCAAGGAGGTGCGACCCTCGAGTGCGCTCTTCCGCCGGGTCCGCGCGTTCAGCGCCGCGCTTCCCAAGGACATGAGCGTGGCCTTCGTACCGTCCACCGGCGTCG
The DNA here is from genome assembly GCA_035543055.1 of Terriglobales bacterium. NCBI lineage: Bacteria > Pseudomonadati > Acidobacteriota > Terriglobia > Terriglobales > Terriglobales bacterium. The sequence continues at coordinate 11,413 of DATKKJ010000230.1, forward strand.
ATCAGGCCCTGGCCGCAAGGCGCGTCGCCGTGTTGCACTCCGAAATCCCACGCGCAGGGGTTGACGTGGACCTGCGCCCTCCGGTAGGCGACAACGCCCTCGCCATAGTGCCCGTGCAGAGAATCAAGGTCGAGCCCCGGAGCGAGGCGGAAGGCAGCAGCCCTCCAGCCACTCCAGCGAGCGGTCACGACTGATCGGTAATGCTTAACGTGCAAATCGAACCCCGCCGGATCTTCCTCCCAGGTTTCCAAACCTAAGGGCACATAGGAGTGTCGATTCTCCTTGAAATCCATATAAGTATATGATAATATTACAATTAGTGAAGAATAGCATCGAGCTCGGTGCGGTTATCATGTTGCTCTTGAGCGTGATAGCCATCTTCGTCTCTCCCGCGGTGGATCTCGAACCGACTGCCTTGAGAGCCCTGCAGTTGGCGAACGCACTGTTCGCCATTCTGGCTTTAGCTGGGACCATCCTTACGGGCCTTTTCAGTCGCGTGGTTTCGTCCTTCCCCAGGGTCATCGAACCGGTTTGTGCTTTGCTCCCCGCGCCAGAACTCGTCGACCTGAATTGCACGCGTCTTTGCTAGCAAGTCTCCCTTCCGCTGTCGTTGCCTAGAGTGAAGTCGAACCTTTCGCTTTAGCAGCCATGCCTTTCAACGGCTTTGGTTCTGAGCCCATGCACTGGATGGAGGACTCATGCCGCACCTTGAAGCACTAGATGTCTTCGAAACGACTCCCCACGAGGTCTCCGACTTCTTTGCGAGAGTCGCGCACGCCCCTTCTCGCGTACTTCTCTTGGACTACGATGGCACGCTGGCGCCATTCTCCGTAGATCGCCACCGCGCTGCTCCTTATCCTGCGATTCCGGCTCTGCTCGATCGGATCCGGAACTCTACGAATACTCGTCTCGTGGTAGTCACGGGTCGTCGCGCCTATGAGGCTGCGGTCCTCCTGGGCCTACGGAACATCGAGGTCTGGGGATGCCACGGTCTGTCCCGCCTTCACTCCGACGGCACGTACGAGCTGCCGTACTTGGATGAGGCTGCTGTGGGCCAGATCTCGGAGGCTAACAGAATGCTCCGCCAGCAGGGACTCTTTGACCTGCTGGAGTTCAAGCCTGGAGCGACTGCCATCCATTGGCGGGGCATGGATTCAGCCGCGACCCAAGTGGCCCAAGGTGTGGAAAAGGTGTGGTCGAGGCTGCGCAGCCACAAGGGGCTCCAGCTACTCAAGTTTGACGGCGGCATGGAGATCCGCGTCGCCGGTAGAAACAAGAGTGATGTGGTGCGTACGGTATTGGCAGAGATGGGAAGCAATTCGGCCGCCGCATACCTGGGCGACGACCACACCGACGAAGACGCCTTTGAGGCATTGCGCGGACACGGACTGAGCGTACTGGTGCGCCATGAATATCGTCCGACCATTGCCGATGCATGGATTCAGCCTCCCGATGGAGTCATCGCCTTCCTCGCCGACTGGGCCGACGCCTGCGGAGGTGCGTCATGACAATGAACAACGAGCGCATGGTAGTTGTTTCCAATCGTTTGCCCGTCGTAATCAATCGGACCCCGGACGGAGTCACAGTCGAGCCCGCCTCCGGGGGCTTGGTTACAGCGCTGCGACCCCTGCTCAACGATTGTGCCGGCGTCTGGATCGGCTGGACCGGCACGGACGCCTCGCCAGAGATCGATGGCGTTCTGGAAGCGCATTCCCAGCACAGCAACTTCGCGCTGAAGCCGGTCTTCATGACTCCCGAGGAGCGGTCCCGTTTCTACTGTGGCTTCTCCAATGAGGTCTTGTGGCCTTTGTTTCACGACCTGCAATCGCGGTGCAACTTCGATCCCTCGTATTGGGACACCTATCTCACTGTGAACTACCGATTCGCGGAAACAGCAGCCCGGGAAGCGCAGCCAGGCGATTTGGTCTGGGTGCATGACTATCACTTGATGTCTGTCGCCCTCGGCCTTCGCCGACTCGGAATCCAGGAACGACTCGCTTACTTCCATCACATTCCCTTCCCCGGCCCAGACATCTTCGAGAAGCTGCCTTGGAGGGAGGAGATCCTGACCGCACTCCTCGACTTTGATGTGGTCGGATTCCAAACCCTGCGCGACCGGAGGAACTTCGCCGATTGCCTTCGCCAGTTCGTCAAAGCAGCCGAGATCAGAGGCCACGGCGACCATCTGATCGTCGAGGAGCCAGGCCGCAATACGTTGGTCGGGGCATTCCCGATCAGCATTGACTTCGAGGAATTTGCGCACGGCGCTTCGGACAATGCCGTCTCCGCGAGGGCTGCCGGGATCGTTCGTAGTGTGGGTGATAGCCACATCATCCTGGGGGTGGATCGACTCGACTACACGAAGGGCATTCCGGAGCGCCTCGCGGCATTTCGCCATTTGCTCAAGGAGCATACCGAACTGCACAGGAAGATCACTCTAGTCCAGGTTGTAGTGCCAAGCCGGGAGGAGATTCCCAAGTACAGCGAGTTGAAGGCATTGATCGAGCGGTGGGTAAGCGAGATCAACGGCCACTTCAGCGAGCCGGGCTGGGTGCCCGTCCACTACATCCACCGGCACATCGATCGCGCCGAGTTGCTGGCCTACTACCGCGCGGCGGACGTCGCTCTCGTCACTCCATTGAAAGACGGGATGAATCTGGTCTCCAAGGAGTATTGCGCGGCTCGCGTGAATAACGATGGGGTACTCATCCTCAGCGAGTTCGCGGGCGCCGCGTTCCAGCTCCATCGGGGCGCCCTTCTGGTGAATCCCTATCACACACGCGCGGTAGCCGAGGCGATCCGCCGGGCCTGCGAAATGCCTCTACCGGAACAGAAGAAGCGGATGCGCAAATCGAGAGCCCTCATCCGCCGGAGAGACATCTATTGGTGGCGCGATGCGTTCTGCAGCTGCCGCGACCAGGCGTGGGTGGCCGAGCGGGCATCGATACCCGCCGCCGTTCCCTCGGCTGCCACGGGCGGGCCCTTTTCAGCAGGGATGGCCAGGCGCGGAACAGACCGGCTTCGCGGCCAAGGAGTTCGAGCATGAAAACCCTGGAACAAATGGTCCTCAGCCGTGGACCTCGATTGTCGTCCGTCTCCTCGATCGAAGACTATGAGTCCATCATCGGGTCGGAGGCTGTCGAGCGCATTTGCCGCAAGGCGGAACCCCTTCGCGACTTGCACGTCGTCAACGTCAATTCCACGTATTACGGCGGTGGGGTCGCGCAGATCCTGTCCTCGCTGACACTGCTCATGAACAGCCTGGGGATCAAGACCGGCTGGCGTGTGCTGCAGGGCGCCCCTGGATTCTTCTCCGTCACCAAGAAGATGCACAACGCGTTACAGGGGACGGATGTCAGCTTTTCCGAGGAAGAAAAGCGGATCTATGAAGATGTCGTCTACGAGAATGCGTATCGTACCCACTTGGACAATCACGATATCGTGATCGTCCATGATCCCCAACCCCTCCCTATGATCCGGCATTACCGCAAGAAGGGACCCTGGATCTGGCGATGCCACATCGACCTTTCCGCCCCTCACCGGGAGTCGTGGGAATATCTGTCCAGCTTCGTGGAGATGTACGACGCAGTGATCTTCAGCATAAAGGAGTACACGCAGAAGCTTCGCGTTCCTCAGGTGTTCTTCACTCCCGCAATCGATCCCTTCGCCGCCCAGAATCGAGAGATGACCGAGGACGAGATCGATAACCGCCTGGAACAATACAAGATCCCGACCGACCTGCCTCTCGTCGTTCAGGTGTCTCGCTTCGACCGCTGGAAAGACCCCCAGGGAGTGATTGAAGCCTTTCGGATCGCCAGGAAAAAGGTCGACTCCACGTTGGTCCTGGTGGGCAACGTCGCGACCGACGACCCAGAAGGAGACACGATCTTTGAGTCTCTCTTGAACTGCAGGGAAGAGCGCGTTGTGATCCTGAGCTGTCAGGACGCAGTGTTGGTCAACGCTTTGCAGCGTCGTGCGGCCGTGGTACTGCAGAAGTCGCTGCGAGAGGGTTTTGGGCTCACTGTGGCCGAAGCCATGTGGAAGGGCACGCCTGTGATCGGCGGCAACGTGGGCGGGATCCGTTGCCAGATCCAGGACGGGGTCAACGGGTTCTTGGTTTCGTCAGCGCAGGAGGCGGCAGATCGGATCGTCCAGGTGCTGACGGATCACACATTGCACCAGAAGCTCGGCCACAAGGCCAAGGAGACCGTGCGTCAACACTTTCTTCTCAGTGGGTCCGTGGAGCACTACCTCGACCTCTTCGCCTCGTTCGAGACGATCTATCGCCTTAACTATCGTGGGTACGCCTGAAGAAGTACAGGCGAGCCGCGAGTGGCTGATTGGAGGTTTCGCTACCCTTGGACAATGCACAGGGCTCTTTCCCCCGGACAGGAACGAGACGCAGGTATCCCGCATCTAGCTACCGGAGAAAGAGCAATCAGTTCCAGGCGCTGTTTTCGCCCTGCCGGCTCGCTCACGCCCGCTAGGCGCCTCAAATTCCGCCCCGCGCCTCCAGTCTCCCTTGCTCGATCAGAACCAAGAGAAAGGGCACGCGCCCGAAAGGCCCGTGCCCAACACCTTACTCTTATGGCTCGCTCCGCGGAGGCCTAGTGCGACGGCCGCTTGCGCAGCGAGTTCGCGAGACCCAAAAGTCCGGCGCCAACCAGCAGCATGGTACCGGGCTCCGGTACCGTCTCGTACTCGTCGCTATAGATGTGATAGACCGCGTATTCGGTGTATGGGAACGTCTCCGGGATGACCAGCCCCGAGTTGTCGCCCATGAAATCCCCCGGCAGGGCGAAGCCGTCCGCGATCATCAGGGTGATATCGCCCGGCCCGTAGATGAAGTCGGGGATCATGGCTTCTGAATACAGGATCACCACATAGCCCCCGAGTTCCGGAACGTTCGCGAACCGGACCAGATCGCTCCACATCGGATCGTTGGGATCGATCGCGCCATGAACCGAAGTCGGGCAGGTGTATCCCGGCTCGCACAGCAGGATGTCCCCCAACGCCATGAAGGGGAGGCCCGGTGTGACGCTGATCTCGTTCGGGTTCTCGTAAACGTTGATGAAGTCGTCTGCAGAGGCCGGCATGGCGAGCATCAGCAGCGCCAGCACTGCGAAAGCTAACCCGGCGTATCTGAGCTTCATGAGACCTCCTCCTTCCTGACGCGTTGGCCCTTCCCGATGGGGATGCCATCGCGACAACCAACACGTCCCCGCTCACAATGTGCGCACGTTGGTTGCCAACCTGGCGGTTCGCCAAGCGCAGACCGCTCAGCATCATCAAGATTTGGTTGGAGCGGGAATCTGTGCAATCACCTGCACAGGAAGGACAGACCGTTACCACTCCAGATTTGGGACAAGCACTCCCTACCCTTGGGATCACTCGATGCCAGAAGCAGCGATGCTCTCTTCAGGCCACGTCCTGAATCTCGGCCGGAAACCGCGTGCCGGCGCGGGCTTTCTCCAGCATGGCTTCGACCAGCCGCTCTTTCTTGCGCAGCAGGTCTTTGAAATCGTGACTGGTGGAACGGCTGATCTCGCGCAGGAAAGTATCGCGACGTTCCTGCAGGATCTCGATCAGGAGTTCCCGTTCCTCGTTGGTGAGCGTCACTTCCATGGTGACCTCCTGGAAGGGGGCGTGCCGCCCGACCTGTTGCTCAGGCTAATCGGTTCTTGGCTGTTAAGCAGTGATTTCGTGCACAGGCCGGGGTGACCGCGCAGAAGACTCGTCATCCCTTGATGACGGCGACGGGCTCCAGCCGCGCCACCTTCTTGCCGATGCCAGCCGCCTGGACCACCTCGACCACCCGGCTCACGTCCTTGTAGGCAAGTGGCGCCTCCTCGGCGAAGTCGGCCATGGAGCCGGCGCGCACCACGATGCCCCGCCCGGCAAGCTCCTCGCGCAATCGTTCCCCGCGCACCAGCTTCCTGGACTTGGAGCGGCTCAGCAGCCTGCCGGCGCCGTGGCAAGTCGAGGCGAAGGTCTGCTGCATGGAGCCGGCGGTGCCGAGCAGCACGTACGACTCGGTTCCCATCGAACCGGGGATGAGCACCGGCTGGCCGAGGTCGCGCAGCTCCTCGGGCAGACCGGGCGCGCCCGGCCCGAAGGCGCGCGTGGCGCCCTTGCGATGGACACAGACGCGCATGCGATGTCCTTCGACGTCGTGCTCCTCCACCTTGGCCATGTTGTGGGCGATGTCGTAGATCTGGTGGAGGTCGAAATCCGGCACCTGGCCGGCCAGCACCTCCTCGAAAGAGTTGCGGATGTGGTGGGTCAGGACCTGGCGGTTGGCGAAGGCGAAGTTGGCGGCGCAGGCCATGGCGCTGAGATACTCCTGGCCTTCGGGCGAATCGAAGGGGGCGCAGACCAGCTCACGGTCGGGCAATTCGATGCCGTAACGGCGGACCACCGGCTGGAAGTCGCGCACGTAGTCTTCGCACACCTGGTGTCCGAAGCCGCGCGATCCGCAATGGATCTGCACCACCACCTGGTCGGGGAGAAGCCCCAGTCGCTCCGCGGCGGGGCCGTCGTAGATGGCGGCGACGCGATCCACCTCGATGAAATGGTTGCCGGCGCCCAGGGTCCCGATCTGGTTGCGTCCCCGTTCGCGGGCGCGTGGCGAGACTGCGGCGGGGTCGGCGCCCCGGATGGTCCCGGACTCCTCGGTGCGGGCGAGATCCTCCGCCCGCGCCATCCCACGCTCGAGCGCCCAGCGGGCGCCGCCGGTCATCACCCGCTCGAGTTCCTGGTCATTCAGCCTCAGATGGCCGTGAACGCCCACGCCGCTGGGGCAATTGTGGTAGAGAGCCGAGGCCAGCTCCTTCAGGAACGGCCGGACTTCTTCATAGAGGGCCGCGGAAGCGAGCAGGCGGACGCCGCAATTGATGTCGTATCCCACGCCTCCGGGCGAGATGACGCCGTCGGAAAGCCGCGTGGCCACCACTCCCCCGATAGGGAATCCATAACCCTGGTGGATGTCGGGCATGGCGATGGCGTACTTGACGACGCCCGGCAAGGTCGCGGAATTGATCAACTGCTCGACCGACTTGTCGGCCAGGGCGGTCGCCAGCAGCTCATCGTCGGCGTAGATGCGGGCCGGCGCCCGCATGTCCTCACGATAGGAGCGCGGGACCTCCCAGACATTCTCGGCGATGCGCGTGAAGTCTGACTTTGCGACCATGCGCCCCTCAAACATCGACGACGAAGACCGCTTCCCACCCATCCGCCGACCGCTCGACCTTTAATCCGTGGAAGGTCACGGCCTTGATGACGCGCCGGGCGCCGGCGCAGGGCGCGCCATAGATGGTAGCGCGCAGCCCCTGGGCGTAGAGCCCGTGGATCTCGAACCGCGTGTAGGTCTCGCCATGCGCTTCCTGGAGGTAGAGGAGTTCGTTGAGCCAGTTGACCAGCATGGTCTCAAGGTCCGCGCCGGAGACTTCGAGCGTGCGGGTGATCGATGGGGCAGCCCCGCCCACAGCCGCTCCGAGGGAGAACAGTCCCTGAGCGGCGCGCACAAACAGTTCCGGGAGAGTGGGGGCGCGTACCACAAACGCCCGGTCCGCGGTGTGCTCCAGCTCGCGGAATGGCGGCTCGCTTCCCACCGATGGCGCTCCCATGCCAGGGCCTGACTGTACCCCGTAACTGTACTCCTGACTGGCGCACACGGGCCATCTTGCGCAATGGAGGGAATAGAGGGGCCGTGCCGGGGGGAACCGCAAGAGGCGAGTCGCCGCGGAGGTCCCGCGGTGTACGCGCCGCACACTGAGCAGTGACGCCAGTCACACCGCAGTGTGCGCGCGTGACGGTACTCTCCCCTTGGCATGACCCCGGCCGCCCACCCACCGCTGCCCCTGCTCCAGAACCTGCCCCGTCCTCAGAGCGCGGCGGAGGAGCAGGAGCTGGTCGCCCGCTTCGTGGCGGGCATCAGGAGGATCTTCGAGGGCGCCGGGGACCCTGCGACCAAGGCCCGCCTGCTGCGCGCCATGCAGCATCCGGTGGACTGCCGGAGCTGTGCTGCGGCCTGCCATGTCTTCCAGGGCAGCGGGCGCGACGAACTCTCGCGCCCGGGGCTGCGGGGCAGCATCCTGCGCCGCCTGTACCACAAGCATGTGCAGGGCGGGGGCCGGTTTTCGACCTGGTGGCACGGGAACGTAGAGCTGGATTGGGCCCGGATTGAGCGCCTGGCGCAGATGGCCTACAGCTGCAACCTTTGCGGGCGCTGCGCCCAGAGCTGCTCTGGCGCCGACCATGCCCTGATCGCCCGCCAGTTGCGCGCCGTCTTCCGCGAGATGGGGATCGCGCCCATCGAACCGCGCAGCGCCGACCTGACCTGGCTGAAGGAACATGTGAAGGCCATCGACGAGCACACCAGCCGGCGCGCGGGCCTCGAGGTGCGCACCCCGTGGGACGCCGAAGGCGCCGACGTCCTGCTGCTGCAGCCCGCCTCCAGCATCGCCGAGTGGCCGGAGAACGTGGGCGCCACCGCCCTGCTGCTGACCTGCGCCGGCATCAAGTGGACGATGTCGTCGGAGCTGGCCGGCGGCGACCTCGCCGACACCTTCGAGCACGAGGGCGCTCAGCTCCTGGAGGACGGACGGCGCGCCGCCCGCGTCGCCCGCGGCCTGAAGGCGAAAAAGATCGTGGCCGGAGAGTCGTGCGAGACGTACCGTGCGCTCTGTCCTAACGATCAGGAGACCACTCACGCCGAACCCCAAGTCATGCGCGCAACCGTGGTGACGCTGATCCGCGACCTGGTGCGCAGCGGCCGGCTGGAGTTCGATCCCATCCGCAATGATTTCCCGGTCACGCTGCACGATCCCTGCAGCCTGGTGCGGCACGGAGTGGTGGAGCCGCAACGCGAGGCGCTGCGCCGGCTGTGCCCGCAGTTCCGCGAGATGGACCCCTGGGGGGAGCGAAACTACTGCTGCGGCGGCGGAGGCGGGCTGGCCCGCATCGCGCCCGCCCACGACTGGCGGGCCGAGGTCTCGGGACGAACGAAGATGGAGCAGGTGCTGGACGCTTTCTCCGAGTGCCTAGACGCCGACACGCGGAAGTATCTTTGCGCGCCCTGCGCCGACTGCAAGACACAGCTGCGCGACCTGCTGGACGAGCATGCTCCCTGGGAGCAGAACCGGATCCTGTGCGGCGGGCTGGCGGAGCTGGCCGCCAACGCGCTGGCGACGGTGCGGCGCGGGTTCCTGAATTGGGAAACCGCTGAATGATTTCTGTTTGTGAGCAGTTCACACACGGGCTTAGCATCGATGAGCCCGCGCACTTATGAGGTCAACGAACGGATGCGCAAGGTCTCATTCTTAGATTCGCTTCATATCATCGGCCGTGGCTCGCGGAACTGGCCGGCCGGACGCCCCATCGTGGTTTCCTTCGAGGTCACCGATTCCTGCACCTGCTTCTGCAAGCACTGCGACCACGGCGGCCCCAAGGATGAGTCGCGCCAGCTCCGGCCCGCCGACTACCGCGCCTACATGGAGGTCCTGCGGCCCTGCGTGGTGCAGGTGTCGGGCGGCGAGCCGTTGCTGCGCAAGGACGTGGTGGAGGTCGTGCGCGCCATCAAGAACGGTTCGGGCGTGCCCTACACCATCCTGGTCTCCAACTGGTCGGAGATGACCGAGGAGAAGTACCTGGCGCTGCATGACGCGGGTATCGACCAGTTCTCCGTCAGCCTGGACTTCGCCGACGAGCGGCACGACGAGTTCCGGCAATATCTCGGACTCTACAGCCATCTGTGCGACATCGTGCCCCGGCTGGCGCGCCACGGCTTCGACGACATCGTGCTGAATTGCTGCATCACCAGCGAGAACGTGGGCGAGATCGGGCGGCTGGCCGACAAGGCGCGGGAGTGGGGCGTGAACCTCTGCTACAGCTCGTATTCCGCCAAGCGCACCGGCTGCCGCGATTATTCGCTCACCACCCCCGAGCAACTGGCCACGCTGAACCGGGAGCTGGACGCAGTGGAGGCCCGCCGCGACCCCAGCAACTGGATCGTGAACTCGCCCTCGACCCTGGCGTCCACGCGGCGCTTCTTCGAGCAGGGCGGGATGCCGGGCTGCAAGGCCGGTCACCGCTTCCTGGTAGTGACCAGGGACGGCTGGCTCCAGCCCTGCTCCATGGTCTTCAATCGCTATAGCCTGGAGGAATACCGACGCATGGCAGCGGAGTTCACGCCGGTCAACGATTGCGACGAGTGCTACGTCTCCATCCGCTCCTATCTGGACAAGACGTTCCCCCAGTTGCTTTGGGAGAACGTCAGCGGGTTCTTCTCGGTGAAGGCGCAGTAAACACTCCCGGTAGAGACGCCCGTGAGGGCGTCTCCTGAGACGGCCTGACAGCCGTCTCTACCGAAGCTCTGCTCTTACCCCAGAGTCGGCATCTTGAATTCCGGACCGCGCTTGCTGCCGCCGGGCCAGCGCGAGGTCAGCGCCTTATAGCGGGTATAGAAGCGCACGCCTTCCGGGCCGTGGATGTGGTGGTCTCCGAAGATGGACTGCTTCCAGCCCCCAAAGCTGTGGAAGGCCATGGGCACGGGGATGGGAACGTTGATCCCCACCATGCCGGCCTGGATGCGGGCGCCGAACTCCCGCGCTGCGCCGCCATCAGCGGTGAAGACAGCGACCCCGTTGCCGTAGGTGTGGGCATTGGTCAGGTCCACCGCCGAGGCCAAGTCAGGCACGCGCACGATGCCCAGCACCGGCCCGAAGATCTCCTCCTGGTAGATCCGCATCTTGGGCGTGACATGGTCGAAGACACAGCCGCCGAGGAAGAAGCCCTGGCTGCCAGGGACGCGGAGGTCGCGGCCGTCCACCACCAGCTTGGCGCCTTCGCGGACGCCAACTTCGATGTAGTCGCTGACTCTCTTATGGTGCTCGCGGGTGACCAGCGGGCCCATCTCGACCTCGGGCTGCATGCCGGGGCCGATCTTCAGCGCCCGCACCCGGGGAATGAGCTTCTCGAGGAGCGGCTCGGCGACATCGCCGACCGCCACCGCGATGGAGATGGCCATGCAGCGCTCGCCCGCCGAGCCGTAGGCCGAGCCCATCAGCGCGTTGACCGCGTCGTTGAGGTCGGCGTCGGGCATGACCACCAGGTGGTTCTTGGCCCCGCCCAGCGCCTGCACGCGCTTGAAGCGCGAGGTCGCTCCCTGGTACACCGCCTTGGCCACCGGCGTCGAGCCGACAAAGCTGACGGCCTGGATATCGGGATGCGCCAGGATGGCCTCGACCGCCTCGCGCGCCCCCTGCACCACCGAAAACACGCCCTCCGGCAGCCCGGCTTCGGCGAACAGCTCCGCCATCCTCACCGACGGCGATGGGTCCTTCTCCGAGGGCTTGAGCACGAAGCAGTTGCCGCAGGCGATGGCCACCGGCGCCATCCACAGCGGCACCATCACCGGGAAGTTGAAGGGCGTGATGCCGGCCACGACCCCCAGCGGCTGGCGTACCGACCAGGCGTCCACCCCACTGGCCACCTGTTCGGTGTACTCGCCCTTGAGCAAGTGCGGGATGCCACAGGCGAACTCGACCACTTCCATGCCGCGGACGACTTCGCCCTCGGCGTCGGCCAGGGTCTTGCCGTGCTCGGCGGTGATGAGCGCGGCGAGCTCCTTCCGGTCGCGCTCCAGCAGCTCCCGGAAGCGGAACATGACGCGGGCGCGGCGCAGTGGCGAGGTCGCGGCCCAGGCCGGAAACGCGCGCACCCCTGCTTCGACCGCGCGTCCGACGGCCTGCGCGTCGCCCATGGGGATGCGGGCGGTGACTTCGCCCAGCGCCGGATTGTAGATGTCGCCGTAATGGGCAGCCTCGGTCTCGGCCCGGCCGCCGATGTAGTGTCCGATCAGCTTCGCGGTCTGGACTTGCGTCGCCATATCGCTTGCTCCGTGGTGACAGGGTGCGGAGATTTTCCTCCCCCTCCGGCGCGATTGCAAATCCGGAATCGCTGCCGCGTTCGAGGGGCAGTCGCCCTGATTCGGCGAGAATCGGCGCTCGGCCGGTGCTACAACCCCGTAGTCTGGAACTTCAGCGTGGCCATTGCCAGGCGGTAATCGTAGCCGGCCTGGGTGTCGGCGATGACCGCCTGGGTCTGCTGCAACTGCGCCTGGCTGAGTTCGACGATGGAGCCGAGGCCGAGGTTGTAGCGGGTCTGTGCCAGCTCCAGCGCCAGGTTCGCCTGGGCGAGCA
>DATKKJ010000231.1 GCA_035543055.1 Terriglobales bacterium
ACAGCAAGAGCTGGAGAGATACGAGACCATGATGGGGGTGCCGCGGGGGCGGCTGGCGGTCACCCTTGACCTGCTGACCGACGCCCTCAGCCTGGTGGGGCAGCACGGCGTCTATTGTCAGAGCAACCGCTACCCCAACCGCCCGGCCATGGACGTCGAACTGATCATGAAGCTGCTGAACGACTCCAAGACCGTGGTCAGCAGTGTGATGGAAGAGCTGAAGAAGTCGAAAGAAGAATGAAGGCGTCATGCTGAGCGGCTTCAGCCGGGAAGCATCTTGCGTGCTGCACGCCAGATCCTTCGCTTCGCTCAGGATGACGCCTTCTACGGTTTACGCGACCACGTACTTGCCGGTTTCGGTGACCCGGTCGGCGATCTGCTGCCGCAGGACGACGACGTTGACCGGCTCGAACTTGGAGAGCCGCTTCACGATCGCCATCTGGGTGCGCAGCATGTCGCCCTCGGCGCAGGCCGCCACCACCTTGCGGGCGCAGGACTCGATCTTCTCGAAGGCGGTCTGCGCGTACACCTGGGTGTAGGCGATGGCCAGCTTCGACTTGGCCTCCCCGTCGCGCTCGATCAGCTTCTCCGTGCGCAGGATGGCCGAATCCATGGCATAGCCCTGGATGACCATGTCAGCGATCGCGCCCATGATCTCCTGCTGGTCCTGCAGGGCCATCATGTACTTTTGCGAGGCGATGCCGGCCGCCAGCAGCCCCAGCTTCTTGGCGTTGCCCAGCATCTTGCGCTCGTTGGCCAGCGGGCCCTCGAGCTCCTCGCCCAAGGTCGGGCCGGCCATGACCTCGTCCATCAGCTTCTTGATGGCGGGCAGAAGCGCGATCTGGCCGCTCATCGCGCGCTTCAGCAGCCAGCCGGTGATGATGAGCCGGTTGATCTCATTGGTGCCTTCGAAGATGCGGTTGACGCGCGCGTCGCGATAGATGCGCTCCGCCGGGTATTCTTCGACGAAGCCGTAGCCGCCGAAGATCTGCACCATGTGGTCCACCACGTAGTCCAGCATCTCCGAGCCCCAGACTTTGATGATGGAGCACTCGACCGCGTACTCCTCGATGCCCTTGCGGATCTGGGTGGGGGCGTCGGCGGCCTTCTTGTCGATGTCGGAGAGGGCGGCGTCGATCATGCCCACGGTGCGGTACACCAGCGCCTCGCCCACGTACACCCCGATGGCGATGTCGGCCAGCATCTCCTTGATCAGGCCGAACTCGGAGATGGACTTGCCGAAGGCTTTGCGCTGTTTGGCGTAGGCAACGCACTGTTGCAGCGCGGCGCGGGCGCCGCCCACCGAGTGCGCGCCCAGCTTGAAGCGCCCGATGTTCAGGGTGTTGAAGGCGATGACGTGGCCCTTGCCGATCTCGCCCAGCACGTTCTCCACCGGCACTTTGCAGTCGTTGAGGATGATGGGCGTGGTCGAAGAGCCGCGGATGCCCAGTTTCTTTTCCTCCTTGCCCGCGGCGAAACCGGGGAAGTCCTTCTCCACGATGAAGGCCGTGAACTTCTCGCCGTCCACCTTGGCGAAGACGATGACCACGTCGGCGAAGCCGCCGTTGGTGATCCACATCTTCTCGCCGTTGAGCAGGTAGTGCTTGCCGTCAGGCGAGAGCACCGCCTTGGTGCGGGCGTTCATGGCGTCCGAGGCCGAGGTGGACTCGGAAAGCGCGTAGGCGCCGACGATCTCCGCCTTGGCCAGGCGCGGCAGGTACTTCTGCTTCTGTGCCTCGGTGCCGAAGTACACGATGGGCAGGGTGCCGATGCCGCAGTGCGCGCCCCAGGTGGTGGTGAAGCTGGCGTTCTTGGCGATGCGGTCGCCGACGATGGCCGACGACACCTTGTCCATGTCGGAGCCGCCGTACTCCTCCGGGACATCCACATTGGCGATGCCGATCTCGCTGGCTTTGCGCAGCAGCTCGCGCTGCAGCGCGTAGTCCTTGTGCTCGATCTTCTCGGCGTTGGGGACGATCTCGTTGAGAGAAAATTCCTCGGTGGTCTGCACGATCTGCTGGTGCTCCTCGGTGAAATCCTCCGGGGTAAACACCTGCTGGGGGTTGTGGTCTTCGATCAGCCAGCTACCGCCGGCCAGCTTGGTCTTGGGGACTGCTACGGTGGCCATGATCACCTCTAACTGGATTGCCGAACTTGCGATTTGTGATTTGCGATTTGTGATTTGACCGAACGCTCGCAGTTGGGCCGAATCACCAATCACAAATCACCAATCGCAAGTCGCGACTGGCTTACTGCACGTTCTCGAATATTCCTGCCGCGCCCATGCCGCCGCCCACGCACATGGTGACGATGCCGTACCGACCGTTGCGGCGCTTGAGTTCGCGGATGATGCTGGCGGTCAGCTTGGCGCCCGTGCAGCCCAGCGGATGCCCCAGCGCCACCGCGCCGCCGTTGGGATTGACTTTGTCCAGCGGCAGCTCGGCTTCCTTGATGACGCACAGCGACTGCGCGGCGAAGGCCTCGTTCAGCTCGATGACGTCGATGTCCGAGAGCTGAAGCCCCGCCATCTTGAGCGCTTTGGGGATGGCGAACACCGGGCCGATGCCCATCTCCTCGGGCTTGTAGCCGGCGGTGGCGAACGACACGAAGCGGGCCAGCGGCTTGATGCCCAGCGCTTTTGCTTTTTCGGCCGACATCACCACCGAGGCGGCGGCGCCATCGGACATCTGCGAGGAGTTGCCGGCGGTCACGATGCCTTTGGCGTGGAAGGCGGGCCTGAGCTTGGCCAGCGCATCCATGGTGGTATCGGCGCGCGGGCCTTCATCCACCTTGAAGATGATGTCCGTGCGCTTGGGCTTGGAGCCGTTGGGGGTGGTGAAGCTGACCGGCACGGGCACGGTCTCTTCGTCGAACTTTCCGGCGGCGATGGCGGCGAGGGCTTTCTGGTGGCTGCGGTAGCTGAACTCGTCGGCCTGCTCGCGGGTGATGTCGAAGCGCTTAGCCAGCCGCTCGGTGGTCAGTCCCATGGAGAGATAGGAGTCGGGATAGTTCTCGACCAGCCAGGGATTGCAGGAGACCTTGTGGCCGCCCATGGGGATCATGGTCATGGACTCGGTGCCGCCGGCCACGATGACCTCCGCGCCACCCGCCATGATGCGCTCCGCCGCCATGGCGATGGCCTGCAGGCCGGAGGAGCAGAAGCGGTTGATGGTCATGGCCGAGATCTCGACCGGCAGGCCGGCGCGCAGCGAGGCGATGCGGGCCACGTTCATGCCCTGTTCGGCCTCGGGCATGGCGCAACCGAGGATGACGTCCTCGATCTCGCGGGTGTCGAGCTGCGGGAGGTGGCTGAGCGCGCCCTTGATGGCGATAGCGGCCAGGTCGTCGGGCCGTGTGGCCCGCAGCGTCCCCTTGTAGGCCTTGCCGACCGGAGTGCGAACTGAGCTGGCGATTACGACTTCACGCATGAAATTCCTGCCAATCATCGACCAAACGTTCGATTTCGGTCGATTCCATCGAATTGATTGTTTCGACTGCTAGCAGTTCGTG
>DATKKJ010000232.1 GCA_035543055.1 Terriglobales bacterium
GATGGACGGCTTCACCCTGCGCGCCGGCGGCGTCGCCTGCGTGGAGCGCATCCGCAATCCCATCCATGCCGCCCGCAAGGTGCTGGACGAGAGCCCGCATGTGTACCTGGTGGCCGAAGGGGCGGAGAAGTTCGCCGCCCATCACGGCATCCCGCTGGTGGAGAACCGCGAGCTCATCATTCCCCGCGAAGTGGAGCGGCTGAAGGCAGCGCAGATCATGGCCCATGCAGGCAAACCGGCGGAGTTCTTTGCCGAGCACGACACCGTCGGCGCCGTGGCCCTCGACCGCGACGGCCGCATCGCCGCCGGCACCTCTACCGGCGGCACCATGAATAAGACACCAGGCCGCGTCGGCGATTCTTCGCTCATCGGCTGCGGCTGCTACGCCGACAACGAGAGCGCCGCCGTCTCCACCACCGGCTGGGGCGAGCCCATGATGAAGCTGGTGCTGGGCAAGTGGGCCTGCGACCGGGTGGCCGAGGGCAAGCCGCCGCAAGCGGTGGCGGGCATGGCCGTCGATCTGTTGCAGCGCCGCCTCAACGGCCACGGCGGGCTCATCCTGCTCGACCCCAGGGGACGTTACGGCATCGCCCACAACACGCCACGCATGGCGTGGGCGCTGAAGAGCACCAGGGAAGAACTTTCCGGGATCACGCGCCGGTAAACCATTGTCGGCCGGGAAGGTCATTGGAGGCGGGTGGCGAAGCAAGTACTCTTGGTCTCTCTCCCTTGCGTCGTGAGTGGCTCCTGTTATACAACTCTGCAACATTTTGACAGCGGCACGGACCTGCGCTCTCGGTCAGGAGCCCGGTCGAGGTGAGCCATGAAGCGAGCTGTCCTGTTCGTATCTCTCGCACTCCTTCTGCTTTTCACCAGCCAGGCACTGGCACAAGCCACCGCCGATCTGCACGTGACGGTGAAAGATCCCAAGGCGGCCGCCGTCACCAACGCGACGGTCACCGTCTCCGATCCGGCGCGCGGCATCGAGCGCAAGGTCACGAACAATGAATCCGGCCAGTACCTCGTACTGCAACTTCCTCCCGGTACTTACACCGTGACCATCGAGGCGCCGGGCTTCGCCAAGACCACAGCCGTGGGCGTGAACATCACCGTCGGCCAGGTCGCCGAGCTGCCGGTGGCGCTGAAGATCGCGGAGCGCACCGAGGCCATCGAGGTCAACGCTCAGACCGAGCAGATCGAGACCCAGCGCAGCTCGGTGGCCACCACCATCGACCAGCAGCGCATCGATAACCTGCCCATCAACGGCCGCAATTACGTCAATTTTGCCCAGACCAATTCGCAGGTGCTGCGCGACACCACGCCCAGCATCGGCATCGCGCCCACGTCCGGGTTGAACATCGGCGGCCAGCGCGCCCGCTCCAACCTGGTGAACGTGGACGGAGCCGATGCAGTCGACAACTCCGTCAACGGCATCCGTTCCACCGTCTCGCAGGAAGCGGTGCAGGAGTTCCAGGTGCTGACCAACGGGTATGCGGCGGAGTACGGACGCGCCGCCGGCGGAGTGGTCAACATCATCACCCGCTCGGGGACCAACCAGACCCACGGCGATGTCTTCGGTTACCTGCGCAACCGCAATATCCAGGCCGTGAACCCGTTCAGCAACGTGCCCGATCCTGCCTATACCCGCGTGCAGGCCGGCGCGACCTTGGGCGGGCCCATCAAGAAGGACAAGACCTACTACTTCTTCTCCTACGAGACCACACGCCGCCGCGAGACTGGGTTCTCCGACATCGGACACGATGGCTTCGGGCTGGTCCAACTGGCGCCCGCGTTCGGCGACATCATGGTCACGCCCGAGCAGCAGACCTTCATCCTCGCCAACCTGGCGAATCCCGCGATCAATAACTACATCGCCGCGCTCGGGGCCGCTTCCGGAATGGCGGTCAACGGACAGTGGCCGGCCGCGCTCGATGGCCTGTTCGGTCTGCCCGCCGGCTATAACGGCTTCTTCAGCATCTGCAATCCCCTGACCCCCGGCTTCCCCGTGTGCGCGCCCGTGCCTACCGATTACGTTCCCCTGGCGAATACCACAGGGAACTACCCGGTGAAGGAGGAGACGAGTCTCATCGCCCTACGCCTCGACCACCGTTTCACCGACAGGAACTCGGCCATGGTGCGGGTGAACGTGAGCCCCAGCACCATCAAGGGTATTGGCGTCCAGGGCCAGAACCAGAACTTCGGCCAGAACGCCTACTCGCGTACCGCCATCCAGCAGTACCGTGACTTCGCCCTCACCGCGCAGGACACCGCGACCCTGGGGAACAACAAGATCAATGAAGCCCGCTTCCAGTTTGCCCGCCGCGGCCTGCTGTTCAACTACAACACCGACACGCCGGACGGCGCCAAGGTCGCGGTCAACATCCCGGGCTACGCATTCTTCGGTCGCGAACCGTACTCCTATACCCGCCGTGAAGAACTGCGTTACCAGTGGACCGACAATTTCACTTGGACCAAGGGTTCGCATGTCATCAAGTTCGGCGCTGATGTGAACCACCTGCCGCTCACCGCCGACTTCACCGTCAACTTCGGCGGCGTGTATGACTTCGGCTCCGTTTCTTCGCAATTCCTGTCCGCGGGTTTCGCCGGCTTCCCGGCGTTCTCGCCGGTGCAGGCATATGGCCTGGGCCTGCCCCAGGACAGCATTCAGGGCGTGGGCGATCCCAAAGACCAGTTCCAGAACAACACCCTCGGGCTCTTCCTGCAGGACTCGTGGCGCATCTCGCCCGGCCTGACCCTGAACTATGGCGTTCGCTATGACGTGGAATTCACGCCCACGTTCGCGCCGCGGAACGCCGCCGTGACCCTGCCCGCCCAGACCTTCCTGAACACCATCGAAGGCATCCCGCACGACACGAACAATATCGCGCCCCGCATCGGGCTGGCCTGGGATCCGTGGAAGAATGGCAAGACCGTCATCCGCGCCTCCTACGGCATGTTCTACGATCACCCGCTGCTCGGCATCGCCTTCATCTCCGACGTCGCCGACGGCACGCAGGCTCCGCAGTTGGGTTTCGCGCTGCAAAGACCCGGGACCGATTGCGCAGCCCTCAATGCCCCCAGCATCTTCATGGGCATCCTCGGGATCGGGGTGGGCGGGTGCCCTGGCTTCGGCTATCTGCCCAACCAGCAGCGCTTCGATTCCACGACCCCTGACGGGGCCCCCATCTTCATCAACCAGAACTATCTCGCGCTGCCGTCGCCGGCCACCCCGACGCCGCTCAGTGTGTTGCCCTTCGGCTATGCCGAAGATCGCAACTTCCAGTACGCGGTCGCTCACCAGGCGAGCTTAGGCGTCGAGCGCGACCTCGGACACGACTTCGCCCTGGCCGTCACCTACAATTTCAACGGCGGACGCCACCTATACCACCCGGTGGACGCCAACCCGGTGAACTCGGAAGCGCTGATCATCAACTGGCGGCGCGCGTTGCAGGCGGGTGATCCCAGCGCCATGCTGGGCAATCCCAACGCGGTCGGTGCACTCCCGGGCACCGGATGCGGCTTTGCCGGCCCTGGCCTCACCAATCCTTACGTCCCCGCCGCAGTGGTCAGCTTCTTCCGTCCGTCGGGCCTGAACCCGTCGCTGGCGCCCTATGTGCCGGCACCATGCATGCTCGGACCGATCGCGGCCGCGGCTGCAGAATTTAATCTCAACACCACCACCACCGTGCCCTACGCCGACATTTACGCGCAGAAGTCCAACGGCAGTTCGGTGTACCACGGCCTCACGGTCAACCTGAAGAAGCGCTTCAGCGGCCACTATGAATTCCTGGCCTCGTACACCTGGTCGCATGCCATCGACGACTCGGTGGACCTGCAGTCCCCATTGCAGCCGCAGGACGCGCGCGATCCGGCCGCCGACCGCTCCATCTCGCTGTTCGACCAGCGTCACCGCTTCGTCTTCAGCGGCGTCTACCAGAGCGGCCGCCTGTCGGGTGAAGGCTTCGTCCACAAGTTCTTCAGCGACTGGACGGTGGCCCCCATCATCGAGGTCGGCTCCGGCCGCCCCTTCAACATCATCACCGCGGTGGACAGCAACTTCGACCTGCAGTCGAAGACCGACCGGCCGATGATCGTGACCACGGGGACGGCGGCCAATCCGGTCTGCCAGAACACGCCCGTGGATTCTCCGTATCTGCCGTCCGGCTTCCAACTCCAGGCGCCCTGCTTCGCCAACCTCACCGAGGCGGCGATCCTGGGCGGCATCCTGCCGCCGGCGGCCGAAGACCTGACCGCGCCGCTGCCGCCGCTCGTCGGCAATCTGCCGCGCAACTTCGGCATCCGGCCCTACACCTTGTTCACCGACCTGCGCATCGCCAAGCGCATCAGGATCACCGAGCGCGTGGGACTTGATGCCATGGTGGACATGTTCAACCTCATCAACAAATACAACGTCGCCGACGTGAACCCGCTCTACAATGCGCCCGCCGGCTCACCCAGCGCCGCCTTCGATCCGCGCCAGTTCCAGTTCGGATTGAAGCTGACGTTCTAACTC
>DATKKJ010000233.1 GCA_035543055.1 Terriglobales bacterium
TGTAGTCGATTTTGTGGCGGTGAAAGCGCCAAGATTCAACAAGCTCAGGAACTCGGGGACAGACGGGACGTTTCTCTACCGGCCAGCGACCAGCGTGCGCCCGAGAGATCCTTCGGGCAAAGCCCTCAGGATGACCGCCGCGGGCTCGGACGCCCGAGAGATCCTTCGGGCGAAGCCCTCACGATGACGCCCGCGGGGCTCGGACGCCCCGCCAAGAGATCCTTCGGGGAAGACCCCTCAGGATGACCGCCGCGGGCTCGGACGCCCGCGAAACGCGGTCATTTGATGCTGACGGTGAGCATCTGGGCGCCGGTCACCACGTAGTCCATCGGCGTTGCGTACTCGTTGACCGCGGATTCGCCGACCACCACCATGTCCTGCGTGCCGCGCATGCCCTCCATCACGTTCATGACCGAGAGCGGCAAGGTCGGCATCACTTTGTCTTCCACCATGGCCTGCGGGTTGGCTTCCAGCAGGGAGACGTAGAGCTGGTCGTTGGTGTGCTCCTTGTTCAGCAGAGCGATGGTCGAGCCCAGGTCGAGCTTGCGGCTCGGGACCGGGCTGCGGCGGCCACGGTCCAGCGTGTCGCCGTCGCTGACCAGGATGCGCAGCGTGCCCTTGGGCGTCGAGGTCGGGATCTTCACCGCGATCTGTTTCACGATGCGTTCCCCGCGATACGGCCGCAACGACGCCTCCAGGGTGATCTCATCGCCCGGCCGGGCCTCGGTCACGTCGGTGCGCACGCTCTCCAGCCGCGCCCAGCGGCGCTCCTTCAGCACCTCGAAATCCATGGTCACGCCCTCGATCGCCGGCGTGGCGTAGGGGTTGTCGAAGATGCGGCTGAAGCGCTCGCCCACCGACAGGGCGGCGGCGAAGGCCGTCGGCTGCGCCGCGTCCATGGGCGCGAACATGTTCTGCACCGTGACGTCAGGATAGCCTTCCACCCGGATCTTGCCGCTCATGCGGTAGGTGGCGTCTTCGCCCGATTCGTTCAGCCCCTGCAGCGAAGTGAAGACCGTGGCCATGATGGCCACCGGCGTCATCTTCGCGTTGTTCAGGACCTCATAATGGAATTCCTTGGTCCGGGCGCCGCCCTGCACCCGCAGGGTCACCGGGATCATCTTCGGCGACTTGCCGAACTCGCCCAGGATGCCGCTGTGCCGGTCCTGCACGAACGCGCCCACCGGTTCGGTGGTGTTCACGATCTTGAAGGCGTTGGCCGGCGACGCCAGCGTGGTCACCACGTAGGCTTTGGTCATCGGCATCTCGATGTGCCCGAACTGCAGCAGGGGGTGGCCGCAGGCCAGCAGGCGCTGCGGGTCCACGTAGGTGACGGTGCAGGTGCCGGCGACATTCAGGTCGCCGCGCACCAGCACGGCGCTGACCGCCGAGCCCGGCACCAGCGGCTCCGGCTGCGCCTGGTCGGAGGCCGCCGCGCCGATGCCGGTGACCGGCACGATGCCCATTTCCTTGAACCTGGGGGCGAACAGGCGCACCGCCTCCTCGCTGAAGCCGCTGAAGACCAGCGGCGTCTCGATGGGCTGCAAGTACTGCGAGAACGATTGCACCTCCCCCGGCGCTCCCGGGCCGGAGGTGCGCGAGACCTCGGTCCGCGCCGGCTCCGGGCGGGCGCGCGATTCCGGCAGTGTCTGGTCCAGGGCGTCGATCTCCAACATGTCGGCGATGGGCGTGACCCCGGCGATCGGGTCCTTGGCGAACTGCCCGACGCGGAAGGCGAGGGCCCCCACCAGCTTGCCGTCCACGTACACCGGGCTGCCACTCATGCCCGCAACCACCCCCGTGTACTCGGGTTTCTTCCCCATGAGGCGCACCAGGATGATGTCGCTCTTCGGGCCGTTGGCATCTTTGAGCACGCCCAGGACCTCGAGCTCCATGGGCTCCACCTTGGTGCCCTCAAAGACGGTGTAGGCGACGCCGCGCATGCCGGGACGCAGCTGGCTGACCGGCAAGGTGGCGACGTCGAGCTGCGGCGCGCGCTTTTCCGCGGTCCAGCCGGGAAGCGCGCAGCACAAGGTGGCAAGCAGAAGGGCGCGTGAGACTACACGAAGAGCGACAACGTTTTTCATAACACCCCGTCCGCTATCGCCGTACGGGGAGGGGTTTGTACCGAAATAGCGGAGTCGTGCATCCTATAATACAGGAAGACGGCAGAACAGCCATGTACCCGCGGGATCCAATCCGGAAAACTACGCCAGGCCTGCTTCGGGCCTTTGCCCTGGCGCTGATGGCGCTCTCGGGACTGCTCGCCTGGGCGCAGCAGCCTGCGCCGGCGCAGCCCGAGCCGCAGCAACCCCAGGCCCCGGCCGAGGCCGGAGGGCCCCAGGGGGAGGTCGGCCCCATGGCGCTTCCCAAGAAGAAGGATGAGCCGCCGCCGGAGAGGAAGCCGGAGTTCAAGAACCCGGCCGGCATGCCGGAGTATTCGCTGCGGGTGGACGTGCCCCTGGTCCAGGTCCCGGTGCTGGTGACCACCAAGGACGGGCAGTTCATCCCCGGCCTGAAGAAGGAGAACTTCCGCGTCTTCGAGGACGGGGTGCCGCAGCGGGTCACCGTCGTGACCCAATCGGCGGACCTGCCCATCACCGCCGTGCTGCTGGTGGAGTTCGCTTCCACGTACTACCGGTTCAACTACGACGCCCTGAACGCCTCCTACACCTTCGCCAATACCCTCAAGCCGAACGATTGGATCGCCGTCATCTCGTACGACATGCGGCCGCAGATGCTGACCGACTTCACCCAGGACAAGCGCGCGGTGTACTCCGCCCTCGACACCCTGCGCATCCCCGGCCTCAGCGAGATCGACAGCTGGGACGCCCTCTACGACACCCTGGACCGGCTGGAGCGGGTGGAAGGCCACAAGTACATCCTGTGGATCGGCACCGGTCTGGATACCTTCAGCCGCATCACCTATGACAAGGTGCTGAAGAAGGTGAAGGACGCCCGCGACGTCACCATCTTCTGCGTGGGCACCGGCCGCATGGTGCGCGAGTACATCCAGAACCGCTCCCTCACTGGCAGCGTCGGAGCGAGGATCGCGAGCCTGGACTTCCTCCAGGCGGAAAACGCGATGAATACCATCTGCAAGATGACCGGCGGCCGGTTCTACTTCCCCCACTTCGAGGGCGAGCTGAAGGAGATCTTTGCCGACATCGGCCAGTCCGTGCGCAACCAGTACACCGTGGCCTACAAACCCTCCAACACCAAGCAGGACGGCACCTTCCGCAAGCTGAAGGTGGACGTGGTCGCCCCCGACGGCGGGCCCCTCATCGTGCATAACGAGAAGGGCAAGAACGTGAAGTACCAGGTCGTCGCCCGCGACGGCTACAACGCCAAGCATGAGGTGGAATGAAGTACTCAGTGCTCGGTACTCAGTGAAGCGCCGCAGGACGCGGCGCTTTTCTAATGCGCGGCATGCACCAGGTGGTCCAGAACGAAGAGCAGGAAGACCCCCAGGAAGACCACCAGCGCCATCTTCACGCCCGGCTCCTTGTTGACCTCGGGCATCAGGTCGGAGGCCGCCACGTAGATGGTGACCCCCGCCGAGAGCGCCAGTCCGGCGCTGAGGAACTCCGCCAGCAGTGACATGGTGAGCACGCCTGCCACCGTGGCCGCGCCCAGCAGCGCCGACGATCCCAAGGCTATGGCGCGGCTGCGGCCGCTGGCCAGCATCACCGAGGCCACGGTAAAGCCCTCCGGGATCTTGTGCAGGAAAACGGCGAGGAAGACCACCCACCCCAGCCAACTGGATACCAGGAAGCCGGAGGCGATGGCGATGCCGTCGAAGAAGGTGTGGATCATCAGCCCGACCAGGACGGAGAAGCTCTTGTGCGTGTGCACGAACTCGTCCTTGTGCGTTTCCTCGCCAAAGTGGAAGTGGGGAGTGACCGTGTGCTCGAAGAAGTGCACGATGAGATATCCGGCCAGGATGATGAGCGGCGCCTTCGGCCCGCCCAAGTGCAGGCTCTCCGGCACCATCTCCATGAGCGAAGTCGCCAGCATGAAGCCGGCGCCCAGGGCGACGAAATATTTCAGGTAGCGCCGCTCCCAGTCCCTCTGCACGATGAGGGCGCCGCCGAAGACGTCGGCCGCCGCCGCCGTCAGCCCCAGCAGCACGCTCAGAACGATGGGATTGGTCAGCATCTAGCTGAGTGCAGAGTACAGAGTGCAGAGTACAGAGTCCAGAGTGCAGAGAACAGAGTGCAGAGTACAGAGTCCAGAGAAGAACGTGGTGTCATCCCGAGGCGCTTCAGCGCCGAGGGACCTGCTGTTTGCAAGCGAAAACAGGTCCCTCACGGCTGAAGCCGTTCGGGATGACACTTGGAGAGGCTATCCGCTGTGCCGGATGTGCACCACGTCGCCGTCCTTGACGACGTAGTCTTTCCCCTCCAGCCGCAGGGTGCCTTTCGCGCGGGCATTGGCCTCGGAGCCTGCCTCTAGCAGGGCGTCCCAGTGGATGGTCTCGGCGCGGATGAAGTGCTTCTCCAGGTCGGAGTGGATGGCGCCGGCGGCGTGCACCGCCTTGATGCCCCGCTCCACCGTCCAGGCCCGGCACTCGTCTTCGCCCACGGTGAAGAAGGAGATGAGTCCCAGCAATTCGTAGGTCTTGTGGATCAGGCGCGTGAGCCCGCTCTCTTTCAGGCTGTAGGAGGCGAGGAATTCGACGGCCTCGGCGTCGTCCATCTCGGCCAGCTCGGCCTCCACCTTGCCGCAGACGGCGGTGGCCCCCGTGGCGGGACGCGCGGCGGCCGCGCTCACCTTGTATTTTTCGACCGCGCCCGCCAGATCGCTGCCCAGGTCGGCGCTCTCGCTGATGTTCAGCACGTACAGCATCGGCTTCTGGCTCAGGAACATGAAGCCGCGCAGACGCTTGCGGTCCTCGAGCGCGAGCTCCAGCTCGCGCAGCGGCTTCTCCGCTTCCAGTTGCGCCTTGCACTTGAGCAGCAGCTCGTGCTCCTTCTCCAGCTCCGGCCCGCGCATCTTCTTCAGGTCTTTTTCCACCCGCTCCAGGCGCTTTTCGACCTGCCCGAGGTCATTGATCATCAGGTCGAAGTCCACGTTCTTAATGTCGCGCAGCGGATCGATGGGCCCCACGTGCGGGATGGCGGGATCGTCGAAGGCGCGCACCACGTGGGCCAGGGCGTCCACGTTGCGCAGGGCGGTGGCGTAGGCGGTGTCCTTGAGCGCTTCCTGGCTCATGGCGGCGACGTCAGCGTATTCCACCGAGGCGTGGATGAGCTTGCGCGGGTTATAGAGCGCGGCCAGGCGGTCGAGGCGGTCGTCGGGCACCTTGGCCACGCCGATGTGCGCCTCCCGCGGATTGTGATGCGCGGCGTCCACCTGCACCTTGGTCAGGATGGTGAACAGCGACGTCTTGCCCACCTGCGGCAGGCCGATGATTCCGGTCTTCATAAAGTGAATGGCTGCCCTACAGGACGAAAGGAGAGTAGCAGGGCAAGCAAATTAGTCTTTCACGACAAACGACGGGGGTCAAAAGGCAACCGTGGACTAAACAGAGCTCACAATTGTGGATAGGATGGCCCCAGCTAGCGCACTTGTGTGATGCCTGTTGCAACAGGAGCACCACACTCTTCGCAATACTTTGCGAGCGGTGCCATGCGGTGTCCATTCAGGCAGCGCCTACTCTCGTCGAGTTTGTCGGCACGGGTTGCTGAATAAAGCACTGATACAGAGATTGAATAGAACAGCAGCATGACGGCAGACATCGATCTCGCCGCGTTGGCGGGGGCTTCCATTCCACCACCGAAGACTATGGGCAGGGCAAAGCCGCCCACCCACGCGTAGCCCACGATCACCCACTGCAATCGGCGCATCCATTGTGGACACCCACGGAGCGCAGCACGCCACACGTCTTTCTGTTTGAAGTCCCTCGTTAAGCGGATCATTACGAGAACTGTGGGAAGCCAAACGATGAACACGCCTGGCCCGAGATACTTGAGGCAGTGCTCAAACGGGCCCGTTGCTCCGAGTAGTGCGGCGACATGAACGACTACCACGCTAGCGAGCCCGATCGCTGCCAGTGCGAGGAAAGCAGAAATCAATACGGCCATAACCTGATCAACGGAACCAGAACAACGTATCACCAAGCGTCAACCGGCGATAGTAGCCCCTATTACGAAGTTACGGGCCCTTGCTCGTGAGAAACAGGAGCGCCAGCCCCAGGAAGAACACCCCGCCCTCCAGGCGCGTCGACCAGGCGTGCAGGCGGTTGAACTCGACCCGCCGCGGATCGTCCTGCGGGACGTCGTCGATCTTCACCATGTCAGCGCGCAGCGCCTGCATCTTGGGCGAGATACCGAACTGCGAAGCCACCGTCAGCGCCAGCATCAGGTAAACCAGGAGATGGCGCACGGCGAAGGGATTCGCCGAGCCGCGCACCAAGTAGGAGTAGGTCATCGAGCTGGCGGCGAAGATGACGCCCGCCACCATGCCCATCCAGTGCAGCGCCGCCAGCGAGCGGGTCACCACCGTGCCCGCCAGGTGCCGCGTCGGCAGAACACTGAAGACGGTGGGGGCCACGACAAAGGAGAAGAAGATCAGGCCGCCCAGCCAGACCACCAGCGAGAGCAGCATCAGGAAGCGCAGGATCGCCATAAAAGTTCAGAGTACAGAGTGCAGAGTACAGAGTACAAAGCGCGTAGCGCATAGTCCATAGCGCACAGCGCAGGCCGTCTCCGCTTTGAACTCTGGACTCTGTACTCTGGACTGCTCAGTACTTCACTTTCACCTTCTTCCCCGACGGGTCGTGGATCTTTTCCGTGACCGGGGTCAGCGAGAAGCTGCCCTTCTGCAACTTGGAGTAATCGGCGTCGGCGTAATTGTTGCGGATCTCCGCCATCAGGTAGCTGCGGCGGGTGGTGTTGTTGTCGTGGTCGCTCCAGAAGCTGGAGCTCTTGTCGCCGTATTTCTGGGTCATCAGCTGCCACACCCGCGGGGCCTCGCGGATGTCGTAGCCGGCTTCGTACATGTACTGCAGGCCGAGGCGGTCGGCCTGGTTCTCCAGCGAGCGCGAGTAGCCCTTCTTGATGGCGGTATCGATGAGCTGGGTGGCGGAGGCGATGGCCGAGTCGCCGGTGGCCGCGCTGCCCAGGATGCCGGCGATCTTCATCGCCGTTCGCGCCCCCTTGTGATACTGCTGCTGCCGCCAGGCGTGCCGCTGGATGGCGTGCGCGATCTCGTGCGACAGCACCGAGGCCAGTTGCGCCTCGGATTCGAGAATATCGAACAGCCCGGAATTGACCACCACCGTGCCGTTGGCCAGCGCGAAGGCGTTGGGCTCCTTGTTCTCCACCAGGAAGAACCGGAACGGGATCTTGGAGGGATCGCTCTCCGGCATCGCCCGCTGGTACAGCGGCACCAGGCTGTGCCCCAGCTCCTGGATATAGCGCTGCACGTACTGGTTGGGAATGATCTTGAACTTGCCCACCCCGTTGATGGTCATCTCCCCGGGCTTGAACTTCTGGAAATCGGGGTTCTTGCCGAAGGGGGTCAGCGCTTTCCACATCTTCACCTCGCCGGGCTCCAGCTCGTTGCGGGTGAATTCCAGGCGCGACGCGGCCAGGCTGCCGTCCGCCTGCCGCGTGCCCTCGTAGGTGAGCAGCATGTTGGGGTGGATCTCTTCCAGCGATTGCAGCGGGCGCAGGCCGATGTCCTCGTCCTCTCCGGTCGCGCTCTTCTGGCCTGATTTTTTCAGCGCCTCGCGCTCGGCGTGGCTGGGGCGGAAGACGACCTGGGTGGCGGGCGCCAGCCGGATCTGCTGGCCGTCGGCGAAGAACGCCCCGCTGAAGCTGCCGTCGGGCTGCTTCAGGATCTGGGGCAGGCGGTCGATCACCGCCGTGCGCTTGAGCCGCTTCCCCTCGTCGAGGAAGACCTTGATGGACTGCGCCCGCAGCTCGCCGGTCTTCTCGTCCAGTTCGCCGGTGATCTCCAGGTCGGTGCCGACGCGGATGTCCTCGGGCTTGAAACCCTCGGGAGCGGCATCGTGGCCCTCTTTCTCGAAACTCAGGGCGAGGCCACCGCCGGTGATCTTGTAGTCCTCGATCTCGAAGCTGGTCGGCGAGGTCACCGCGGTCACATAGCCGCGGATCTTGACCGTCTTGGCGGACGCGGCCGTGGCCAGGGCCAACACCAGAGAGAACACTAAGGCGATTCGACGCAGGGCAGGCATGGCAATCCTCCCGTGCCTTGGGGCACCCCCAATGAAGTTGCTGGGATTCTAGCACCGCGGCGCCGCCACGCGGGCCGCCGTCCTCTAACGGCTGTCGCGGACCAGGTTGGCGATGGAACGGGCCAGCTTGCGAGTAGCCGAGGTAGCCGCCCCCTGGTCGTAACGAAGCTGCGCATTCACCGGGGAACGAAAGACTTCCTGCCCGCTGGCCTTGTCGATCAAGAAGACCTCGGACTTCACCCCGGCCTGGTTCTGCGCGCCGCTATAGCCAGTGATCTTGACCTTCAGTTGCACGACGCGCTCGGCTCCAGCGGAGGGGACAGCGTCGTCCACGTGGTCCTCTACCCGATGGAACGTGTGCAGCGCCACCAAGCCGTGCAACAACTGCTGGCGCAGGTCGGGGATCAGTTCATCGGGGAGCTTCTGTCCCTGCTCATTGCGCGTGTTCTCGATCTCCAGCAGCTCCAGGGCGGAGAATCCGCGCAGGGCGCCGGGGCGGTCTCCCGCCACGGCGCCCGGAATGAGCAGCAGCAAAGCCAGGATGGCGATCTGGGCGCGCATGGCTACCAGTTGTCCCGGATATGCTTGGCGATCTCCTTGGACAACCCCTTGACGGCGCCCTCGGTGGATTGGCCGACTCCGATGACCCGGCCGTCCGCTTGACGTTGCCAGATGACCTCGCCAGTCGCCTTGTCCACGAATTCACAGAGCACCACGATCTTGCCTTTGCCGGCTCCGAAGCCGACGATGACCCGCGCCGCTTGGCTGCCGTGGGTGAATTCGGTCACCTTACCGCGCAGCACCAGCACCCGCTCGCTGGCCGGCGCCGGGACCCCGGGGTCCTTGAAGTCGGCGACCCGGCTGAAGAGGTGGAGTTCGATCGCGCGCTGTACCACATCCTCGCGGATCAGAGGCAGCCAGCTCTCCGGCATCGGGTCCTTGGTCTCGTACTTGGGGATGTCGAAATTCTCGACTTCCAGCGCGGTGAAATTGTGGAAGGCCAATTTCGGTTTTTGATCGGCGCACAACGTCGCCGAGAGAACCACAAGAATGGGAATAAGCAATATGGCACGGCCCTTCATAGCGCCTCCTTGATTCGAGGGGCCTTCTTAGGAACAAGGGAACGCTAGCGCCGGCCGAAACCGACCGTCAAGGACATGGCGCGGAATATTTGCTAGACGGGGACGGGCACGCTCTCCACGATCTCGCGCAGGATCTGCTCCGCCTGCTCCGATTTCTTAAGGGTCGAGGAGTAACGCGCGTTGACCACCACGCGGTGGGCGAAGACCGGCACGGACAGGCTCTTGAAGTCCTCGGGGGTGCAGAAACTCCGGCCGTCGAGGTA
Source organism: Terriglobales bacterium (assembly GCA_035543055.1). Lineage (NCBI taxonomy): Bacteria > Pseudomonadati > Acidobacteriota > Terriglobia > Terriglobales > Terriglobales bacterium. Next base: position 9,549 of record DATKKJ010000233.1, read on the forward strand.
GGCCATGGCCTGGGCGGCGTGATAGAGCATCAGCGCGCCCCGGGGAGAGACCCCCAGGGTCAGGGACTCGGATTCGCGGGTGCGGCGGACGATCTGCAGGGCGTAGTCGGCCAGCGCGTCGTCCACCCGGACGTTGGTCACTTCCTGCTGCACCCCGGTGACGTCGGCGGCGCTCATCACCGGGCGCACAGTATCGAGCTGGGCGGCCCCCGCCTCCGAGCGCACGATGGCGCGCTCGCTCTCCATCTCCGGATAGCCCATTTGCACCCGCATCAGGAAGCGGTCCATCTGCGATTCCGGCAGCGGATAAGTCCCGTGGTGCTCCACCGGGTTCTGGGTGGCGACCACCAGGAAGGGTTGGGGCAGCGGGTGGGAATGGCCGTCCACGCTCACCTGGCCTTCGTTCATCGCTTCCAGCAGCGCCGACTGGGTCTTGGGCGTGGTGCGGTTGATCTCGTCGGCCAGCAGCACGTTGGCGAACACCGGGCCGGGCTTGAACTCGAACTTCTGCTCGATGGCGGAATAGATGGAGATGCCCACCACGTCGCTGGGCAGCATGTCGCTGGTGAACTGGATGCGCTGGAAGCTGCAGTCCAGGGCCCGCGCCAGGGCGTGGGCCAGCGTGGTCTTGCCCACCCCGGGTACGCCCTCGATCAGCAGGTGCCCGCGGGCGAACACCGACACCAGCGCCAGGCGCACCACTTCCTGCTGCCCGCGGATGATCTTGCGCAGTTCCGACTCGAGTTGCGCCGCCTGCGTGGCTTTCGCCGGCGTGGTGGATGGATTCATCTGCTTTGAATTTTAACCGCAGAGGACGCGGAGGACGCAGAAGAACAAAGAAATTTCGGCCACGGATCTACACGGATTCGATGGATTTGTTCGCCCGTCTTGATTCGTGTGATCCGTGAAAATCTGTGACCTTGTTTTTCTCCGCGCCCTCTGCGTCCTCTGCGGTTGATCTTTCAGTATTGCAGCTCCGCCGGCCGGCCGGTAAGCCGCTCGATCCGCTTGGCGATGGGCGGATGGGTCGAGAACAGGCTGGCCAGGTCCATCCCCAGTAGCGGCTGCACGATGTACAGGTGCGCGGTCGCGGGCGACGCCGCCATCGGGATGCGCTTCGAGTAGGCGTCCAGCTTCTGCAGCGCGCTGGCCAGGGCGTACGGATTGCCCGTGAACTCGGCCCCGGTGTGATCGGCCTCGAACTCGCGGGTGCGCGAGACCCAAAGCTGGATGAGCATGGCCGCGATCGGCGCCAGGATCAGCATGAACAGCCCGCCCAGGCCTCCGCCGCGGTCGCGATCGTCACGACCACCAGTGCCACTGAACAGCGCGCCCCAGTACGCCATGCGAGCGAGCACGGTGATGGCCCCGGCCAGGGTGGCGGCGATGGAGCTGGTCAGGATGTCGCGGTTGCGGACGTGCCCCAGTTCGTGCGCCAGCACGCCCTCCAATTCCTCGTCGGTCAGCAGGCGCAGAATGCCCTCAGTGACCGCCACCGCCGCGTGCGCTGGGTTGCGCCCGGTGGCGAAGGCGTTGGGCGAGTCGGTCGGGATCACGTACACCTTGGGCATGGGCAGGCCGACCTTCTGGGTCAGCCGCTCCAGCACCTCGTACACCCGGGGCAGCTCGTCGCGGGTGACCGGGCGCGCACCCGAGGTGGCCAGCGCGATCTTGTCGGAGAAGAAATACGTGACGAAGTTCATCACCCCGGCGAACACCAGGGCGTAATACAGGCCATTCTGTCCGCCCAGCCGCTCGCCGGCGAGCAGCACCAGGCCGGTCAGGAGTCCCAGCAGGGCCGCCGTCTTGAGTCCGTTAGCCATAGATTTCCTATCTATGTAGATGCTAGACCCGGGTGAGGGATTCGGGAAGGGCGGACGCTGTTAGGGCACGCCTTCAGGCGTGCCGAAACGACTCCTTCCCCTGTTGTCATCCCGAGGGAATCCCTTCAGGGATGACCGAGGGACCTTCGCGATGTTTGCGGCGGCAGGACAGCCCGGCGGAGGGACGGAAGTCCCGACGCTTCGTTAGACTAGCGGCAGCACTGGAGAGTGATGAGGGACCGTCGGCGCGGCTACGTCAGCACCGGGATCGTGATGCCGATCTGCGTCGGGGCGGCGCTGTTCGCCCTGACCACGTGGCTCGGATTCCACACGCCGGCGAACAGCCGCTGGCATTCCTGGTTACGCTGGCCGTGGTGGGCGGAGGCCCTGAGCGTGCTGGCCATGCTCGCCTCGTTCATTGCCATGGCGGGCATCGATGAGGCCCGCCGGACAAGAAGTAACGGTAGAGACACCCGTCAGGGCGTCTCCCATTATCATTGAGATCCAGCTCAGCTCTTCTGCCGCGAGGCCGCTCGCTGGATGGTGACATCCAGGGCCGCGCGTGCGTTGTCGTACTCGGCTTGCGAGATGCGCCCCTGGTGACGGTCCAGCTCCAGTTGGAACAGCTCCTCTTTCAAGGCCTCGAGCAGGCGGTTTCCTGGCTCGCGCGCCGGTGCGCTCGGCGGCCGGATCAGCGGTGGCGGCAGTTCGCGGCCTATGGCAGCCGCGACAGGAACCTCGGCCGCCTGTGAGCCCGGCCGGCTGGTCACCCAGAAGGCTCCGACCGCCAGCACCACCGCCAATCCTCCGAGGATGAACCAACGATACTGGTGCAGCGGGTCCGGAGTTTCTTCCGGTGCGCCCAAACCCCCGCCGGGACGGCCGCGCTGCCCGCTCTGCGAGCTCTGGGCTCCACCACCCATCTTCCCGCCCGAGCCGGCGGACGCTTCTTCCGTTTCCTGGATCTGCCCGGTGCCGGAGATGGTGAAAGCCAGCTTGTCGCCGGGCTTGATGCTGCTGGAGACGCGCACCTCAGCGCCGTTCTCCCCCGGCATAGGCTGGAACTGCGCCCCCGCCGCGGGCTGGAATTTCATCGACGACGGCAGCATCACCACCAGGTGCTCGAACGAGAGCAATGGCCGCGGCGTGATGGTCGCCTGCCCGGAATAGGGTACGTGGTACGACACCTGGAAGCGGGTCTCGCCCGGACGCAGCGGGAAGATGAAGGCGTAGCGGTCCTTCTCTTTCTGGGGGACGGGAGCGGAGTTCACCGGCTGTCCGTTGGGACCCTGGGCCAGCGAAGTCTCCACCTGCGCGCCCTCCGGCAGATAGAACTCGAAGGCCTGGTCGCTCATCTGGGTGCGGGGCGGCGCCGAGGTGTTGCGCACCGCGAACAGCTCGGTGACCTGCAGGGTCCCGCTCACCGCCTGGAGGCGCATGATGTTGACCGCGCCGCTCACCCCTTCCACCTTCGGCGCCGATTCGAAGACCTGCACCTCGGCGGTATTTGTGCCCGGCGGCACCATGGCGAAGTAGTTGACCCCGGCATGATTCACCCGGACCAGGTGCGGCCCGCCGCCATCAGGAAGGTCGAACTTGAACTCGCCGCTCGCCGACGCCTTGGTGCGCGCCGCCTCCTGCATGCCCTGGGAGAGCGACAGCAGCACCACCTCGTCTCCGCCCTGCGGCTTCTTGGTGGTGCCGTTGGTGATTTTTCCAGTCAGCGTGGACGCCGAGGCCGCTGCCGCCAGCAGCAGCAATCCGGCCATCCAGGGAATACGAACCTTCACGCGCGAACTCCTTTTCCGTTCTTTTCCGCCTTCGCCTGCTCCAGGCGGTCGATCTCCGCCAACACCGCCGCCGCCTCTTCTTCCAGTTGGGTGCGCATGCGCAGGTACTCAGCGTCGGGGAACTTGCCCGCCTTGTATTCGAAATTCAGATCGCGCAAGTTGTCATAGATGACGTCCTTGCGCTCGTAGAGGTAGAGCAGGCGCGTCTTCTCCGGCGAAACCTCGACTCGCTCGTCGATGCCGAAGATGAAGAAGAGCAGGATGGCCGTCAGCATGACGCACAGCACGATGGTCATAACTCGGTCTCCTGGCGGGCGCGCTGCCGGTACTCGTCGAGCTCAACCGCGGCTGCGGCGGAGGTGATGGTGGCGGGCTGCCGCGCCTTCCACAGGCGCACCACGTACACCACCGCGAAGATGCCCAGGCCCAGCGCGGCGAAGGGCATGATCCAGGCCACGCGGTTGAAGCCGGTGGTGGTGGGCGCCGCCAGCACCGTCGCCCCATATTTCTGCACGAACGCCTGCAGCACCAGGTCGTCGGAGTCGCCGCGCTGCAGCGCCGTCGTCAGCTCATCCCGCATCCGCTCCGAATAGCTACACCCCACATGATTGCATTCGAGGAGGACCTGGTTGCAGCCGCACTTGCACATCATCTTGTGGCCGAGGTCGTTAAAGCGCTTGTCGAAGTCAGCGCCGAGCAGCAGGGCGCAGAAGGCAGCGAGCAGGAGGCAGTGAACAAGGCGTTTCATCAGTCACCCACCTCGACGGCGGCGGCCTGGGCGCGGCTGGGCTGGCGCACGGCCAGCGGGGCGGCGTTGGGGACGAGCGCGATGCCGGTGCCCGCGATCAGCACCCAGATCCCGATCCACACCCACATCACCAGCGGGTTCACGTGCGCCTTCAGGATGGGGCGGTCGGTCTCGCTCTTGCCCGCGTACACCAGGTACAGGTCTTCCTTGAGGGTCGAGCGGTTGGCGACGATGGTGGCGGTCTGCTGGCTGGCCTTGAAGAAGCGCCGCTCGGGAAACAGCGTGTCGATTTTCTTTCCGCCCTGGAAAACGTTGACGATGGCCGACTCGCTGCCGTAGTTCGGGTTGTCGTCCTGGGTGTAGCTGTCGAGGACGAGGGTGTAGCCGCGGATGCTCATGCTGTCGCCCTGGCCGAGTTCCTTCTCGGTGTCGGTGTTGAAGGCCTGGCCGGCGAAGCCGATGATCATGATGACGATGCCCACGTGCACGATGTACCCACCGTAGCGGCGGGTGTTGCGGCGGGTGAGCTGCACCATGGCAGCCAGCAAGTTCGAACCGGTCTTCTCCGCGATGACGCGCGCGCCGCGCAGAAATTCCGAGCCCACCGTGGCCGCCACCAGCACCGAGAGCGCGATGGCCATCATGGAATAGAACTGCGACATCTCCTGCCAGGGCTTCCAGCCCAGCGCGATGAGCAGCACCGCGACCGCAATCGCTAAGACCGCGGGGATGGTGAAGTTGCGTTTCACGCTTTCCCACGAGGTGCTGCGCCACGCCAGCAGCGGCCCCACCGCGGTCAGCAGCAATAAGAAGAGGGTGATGGGGGTCATCACCCGGTTGAAGAACGGCGGCCCGACCGTGATCTTCGTCCCTTGCACCCACTCGCTGAGCACGGGGAAGAGCGTCCCCCAGAGCACGGCGAAGCAAGCGCCCAGGAGAACGAGGTTATTAAAGAGGAAGCTGGACTCGCGCGAGACCAGCGATTCCAGCTTGTTCTCGCTCTCGAGGTGCTTGCGGTTGCGCACGAAGAAGAACATGCAGGTGGCGAAGATCAGCGCCAGGAAGGTGGAGAACCACGGTCCGATGGACGATTGCGCGAAGGCATGCACCGAGCTGACCACGCCGGAGCGGGTCAGGAAGGTGCCGAAGACCGCCAATAAGAAGGTGGCGAAGATGAGCCACATGTTCCACATCTTCATCATGCCGCGCTTCTCCTGCATCATCACCGAGTGCAGGAAGGCGGTGCCGGTCAGCCAGGGCATGAAGCTGGCGTTCTCCACCGGGTCCCATCCCCAATAGCCGCCCCAGCCCAGCACGGAGTAGGCCCAGTGCGCGCCCAGCGAGATGCCGCAGCTCAGGAACAGCCACGTGACCATGGTCCAGCGGCGGGTGATGTGGATCCACTTCTCGCCGGGATACTTCATGATCAGCGCGCCCAGGGCGAAGGCGAAGGGGATGGTGAAGCCGACGTAGCCGAGATAAAGCATCGGCGGGTGGATGACCATCTCGGGATACTGCAGCAGGGGATTCAGGCCGTTGCCGTCGGCGGGCAGGTCGCCCACCATCATGGCGAAGGGATTGGCGGCCAGGTTGATGAGCAGGGTAAAAAAGACCTGCACTGCGGCCACGATCACGCCGGCATAGGCCACCAGCCGGGTGTCCACCTTGTGCCGCCAGCGCAGGACCAGCCCGTAAGCGGAGAGCAGCCAGGCCCAGAACAGCAGCGAGCCTTCCTGTCCGGACCACAGCACGCTGAACTTGTAGGCCGGGGAGAGGTCGCGGTTGCTGTGATGGAAGATGTAGGCGACCGAGAAATCGTTCTGGAAGCAGGCGGCGATGAGGGCGAGCATGGCGCAGGAGAGGGCGAGGAAGATGCCCATGCCGGCGCGGCGCGCAGTCTCGCCCAGGCGATCGGCGCGCGGCGTTCGGGGGCGCAGAAGAGCGAGAGCGCCCACCACGAAGCAATACACGCTGAGCGCCAGCGAAAGGAGAAGGGAATAACTACCGAAAGCTGGCATGAACCCCCGAGTGCGTCCCTATTGTTGCAAAAGCGGGAGAGCGGCGCAAATGGGCGAACCAGCAACTCCTCACCCTTCCTCCCATATCGGCGCACCCCACACAAGTGTCATCCCGAACGGCTCGTAGCCTTGGGCTTTAGCCCAAGGTTCATGAGAGCCCTCCCCAAAGAGTGTCATCCCGAACGGTTTTCAACCGTGAGGGACCTGCTTTTCTTGAATCGCAACAGCACCACCTCAGCAGGTTGGCGGCCATTTTCGCTGCGCAGGCGGATCAGCAGGTTGCGGGCGGTGGGTGGGTCGTTTGGCCACGGGATGTGGGTGCTGGGGCACCCGCCCACCCGCCGACAATCTCAAAGATGAACCTGAGCTTCTCGAACCAACTGTTTTTCGAACGCCGACAGATTGGTCATATCGACGTTCAATTGCCGAAGCCTCTCGAGAACCGCGTCCAAGTCGCCGGAGGTATCCAGAACATTTGTGAGCTTTCGTCCTACTTCCAATGGCACGCCGTAATCATCTAAAGCCGTAATGTTGGAGTCGATAAAAAGATTTTCTACACGGCTCGCAAAAAAGTCGTAATTGCCGGGGCGCATCCCCACTGATGCAAAAATCTCCCTCTGAATTCGGTCGACAGATCTAAGGAGTCGAGGGAAATGAAAATTGGCCCAAAGTCTGAGGAAATCAAGGACTTGTTGCACCGCCTCATCAGGATCATTGAACCATTGATTTGCTTCCAGGATTAGCTCCCGGGTCCGAGGTGCCGAGCGCAACTTGTTCACCATGACGGCCAATTGTGCAGCACTTCGGGCGCTTCCGCTGCCAAGGCGTGCGCCTCCAAAGTGTTGCCAAATCAGCGTACTCACTGCCTCGACCTGCGTATTGGTAGGCAAGGTAGTCCAACTGAGACGTGGCCACCAAGCTCGCGGGTCGCTCCGAATTTCACGGGCCACTGCAATCTGCCCTTGCGGGCCCGCCCCGACGTTGGCCTTGATGCTCAGCCCTATTAGCCGAGTGTCATCCTGCGGGTCGCCGGTGAGGGTGCGCCAGCCCTCGCGGTAGATTTCGTACTTGGCCCGGGGGTTGGTGGTGTGCGGGTAGAGCCGCAGGTATTGATGGCGAATGGCGGAAGCGGGGATGACGTACCAAAAGTCGAGACGGGCGAGGTAGATGGCCACGACGTCGTAGGCGCTGCGGCGGTTCTGCCAACGGCGCTTCAAGTTGACGATGTGGGGGCCTCGGGGCACGGTCATCCAGGCCGACTTCACCTGCACCCGGAAGGTCCCCAGG
>DATKKJ010000234.1 GCA_035543055.1 Terriglobales bacterium
GAAGGCAAAGTCACCGACGACAGCCTGATCGGGTGGCGTGCCTCGGGCGTCCCGGGCACGGTGCGCGGCCTGGAACTGGCAAACAAGAAGTACGGGCATAAGCCGTGGCGCGAACTGTTGCGGCCTGCGATCGGCCTGGCCAGGAGAGGGTTCCCGGTCTCCTACGCGATGATGCGCTCGCTGCGCGATCCCGAGTACCACCTCGCCCAGTTCGCGGAATCGAAGCGCATCTTCCAGAAGGATGGCGCGTACTACGATATCGGGGAGACGTTCCGGCAGCCGGAACTGGCGCGGACGCTGGAGCGCATCGCCACCCGCGGCAGCAGGGATTTCTACGAGGGCGAGACGGCGCGTCTGATCGCGGACGCGATGGCGAAGAACGGCGGGCTGATCACACTCGACGATCTGCGGAAGTATGAAGCCATCGAGCGCAAACCGCTCGAGGGCGACTACAAGAGCTATCACATCGTGACCGCGCCTCCGCCCAGCTCTGGCGGGGTGGGGCTGCTGGAGATGCTGGGCATGCTGGAGCGGTCTGGATATGAGAAGAACGGCGCCGGATCGGCGGCCGCGTACCACTACCTGGCCGAGGTCATGCGGCGCTTCTATGCCGACCGCAACGAGTACCTGGCCGATCCGGACTTCGTGAAGAACCCGGTCGCGAGGCTGCTCGACCCGGCATACCTGAAGGCGCGGCGCGAGTCCATCGATGGGGCGCGTGCGACGCCGAGCGAGCAGGTCAGCCCGGGAACACCGGCCGGCCACGAGGGCGCCAACACCACCCACTACAGCATCGTGGACGAGCAGGGAAATGCAGTCGCCGTGACTTACACGCTGAACGAAGGCTACGGCAGCGGTGTCACCGTCCCCGGGGCTGGGTTCCTGATGAACGATGAGATGGACGACTTCTCGGCCAAGCCGGGTGTTCCCAACCTGTTCGAGCTGGTGCAGGGCGAGGCCAACGCCATCGCGCCGGGGAAGCGGCCGCTCTCCTCGATGACCCCGACCATCGTGGTGAAGGATGGCAAGCCGTTCCTGGTGCTGGGCGCGCCTGGCGGAGCCAAGATCATCACCGGAGTGTTGCAAGTGATGCTGAACGTGATCGACTTCGGGATGAACGTGCAAGATGCGATCGATTTCCCCCGGGTGCATCATCAATGGAGACCGGACCGGCTGGACGTTGAGCCGGGCGTCTCGCCGGACACGACGGCGCTGTTGAAGAGCATGGGCTACGACTTGCGTTTCGTGGACAAACGGGGCGACCCGGAGACGGTCGGGCGGGTGGAAGCCATCCAGATCAAAGATGGCTGGCTGCTCGGCGGGCACGACGGACGTGGAGCGGGGGAAGTAGCCGGTTATTGATCTAGCCGTCGGCGGCCTTCACTTGGTTGCGGATCGCGCCCACACCATCGATCTCGACCTCCACCACATCGCCGGGCTTGAGGAAGGCCGGCGGCTTCTGGTGCATTCCCACGCCTCTCGGGGTGCCGGTGGCGATGATGTCTCCCGGCTCCAGCGTCATCGACGCCGAGCAGTACTCGATAAGCTTTGGAATGCGGTGCACCAGCAGGGACGTACTGGAATCCTGGCGGAGCTCGCCGTTCACCCGGGAGCGGATGGCGAGCGCGTGCGGATCGGGGACTTCGTCGCGCGTGACCAACCAGGGTCCGATGGGACAGAAAGTGTCCGGGCTCTTGCCGCGGGTCCACTGCTTGTCGCCGAATTGCCATCTGCGCTCGCTCACGTCGTTCAGCGCCATGTAGCCGGCGACCACGTCCATGGCGCGATCCGCGCGCACGCGCTTGCAGCGCCGACCGATGACCACCGCCAGTTCCGCCTCATAATCCACCTGCGGCTCTTCGTTCCCCGGCGGCAGGACGATCGGATCGAACGGGCCGCAGATGCTGTTGGGATACTTGGCGAAGATGAGCGGCGCCTCGGGGGCTTTGGTGGAGAATTCTTCCGCGTGCTCCTGATAGTTGAATCCCAGGGCAATGATCTTGGTCGGCCGTGGCACCGGAGGACCGAGCCGTAACGCGCTCAAGAGCAGGCGCTGGGCGGCCGTCCCTTCCAGCGTCCGGGCCAGGCGCAGCGCCGGCTCACCGGCGGTAAGCAACGCTTCCATGCTGGCGAACCACGCTGCTTCTTTGCCTTGCGCGGCGCGGGCCAGGTCCACCACGCCGTCCCCGCTGACGACGCCGAGCTTCAAGCCTTCTCCGGTCCCAAAAGTGACCAGTCTCATGGGCGTTCAAAGTACAGGGAGGTCGGAGGCCGCGGCAAGTGCGTGCGCGAGGCTCAGGACGTGGGGAGAGTGATCTTGACCAGCAGCCCGCCTCCGGGCGCGTTCTCCGCGGTGACCCGGCCGTGGTGGAGCTTTACCGCGCGATGGGTGATGGCCAGCCCGAGTCCGATACCGCCGGTATCGCGTTCGCGCGCGGCCGTCACCCGGTAGAAAGGACGGAACAGGTTGGGCAGCTCAGCTTCAGGCACGCCCGCGCCGTAGTCCCGGATGCAAATCTCCGCCAGCTTGCCGGAAGGCGAAGAGTCGCAGGTCAGCCGGATCTGCACCGGCGTGCCCAGCTTGGCGTAGTGGATGGCGTTGCGCACAACATTCTCGATGGCGCTGTGCAGCAGCTCGGCGCTGCCCAGCACGAAGCACGGCTCGCTGGAGACGACTTCCACCGACGTGCCGCGCTCCTGCGCCTCGAAGGCGGCATCGGCGGCGATCTCCGCCACCATCGCCTGCAGGTCGAAGCGTTCGGGGTCGGGAGGCTCGGTGGCGGCCTCCATCCGCGCCAAGGCGAGCAGGCGTCCGATCATCTCATTAAGCGTCTCCGCCTCGCGCTCGATACGGTCGAGAGCAGTGGCGGTCTCCGTATCGGTGCGGCGGCGCGCCAGTCCCAGAGCGACGCTCAGCCGCGCCAGCGGGGAGCGCAGCTCGTGGGAGATGTCGCGGATCAGTTGCCGCTCGCTGGTGATCAGCTCCTCGATCCGTCCAGCCATGCGGTTGAACTCCCGGCCGAGCTCCCCGAGCTCGTCCCGGCGGCTGGTGACCGCCGGCCCTGCGCGCGCGCTCAGGTCGCCGGTGGCAAGTTGTGTGGCCGCACTCCGGAGCCGCAGGATCGGCCCGGTGAGCGAGCGCGTCAGGAGATAACAGATCAGCCCGGAAATGAGGAAGGCCAGCGCCCAACGCAGCAACTGGATACGTGTAGTTGGCCGGAAGGCGCGGAAGGGGCCCCGCGGCATCTCGGCCACGAAGATGTAACTGCGACCGGAAGGTCCGGTAGCGCGTTGTGCGGCGAGGGCTGTCGTGCCGCTGACGGTGAATTCCGGTTCTCCGCTCTCCGCGACCTTGAGCATGGCAGCCTGCGCTTCCGCGCTGTCACGGCCGGCCAGCAGGTTCCCCTTATCGTCGTATAGAGCGGCGCGCATGTGCGCACCTGCTTCGAGCCGTTGCAGGTAGTTGCGCAGCGCGCTCGCGCCGTAGCGGTCGAATTCCTCGGCGCAGGTTTGGGCATACATCGCGGTAGCGTCGCTGGTGGCCGAGCGCCAGCGCGAGATCACCGTTTCCGGCTGCACCATGACCGTGACGGCGACCACCAGGATGAAGAGCAGCACGATGGCCCAGAACGAGAGGAAGATGCGGAGAAAGAGGCTGCGCACGCGTCAGCCCCCGGCCTGCCCTGGGCGCACGTAGATGTAGCCGACACCGCGCACCGCCTTGATGCGCTCGCTGCCGTCGGGCTGCTCGCCCAGTTTCTTGCGGATCTTGCTGATGTGCATGTCCACGCTGCGGTCGTAGGGCATAAACCTCCGCCCCAGGACCTCGTTGACCAATTGTTCCCGCGTGACTACGGTCCCGGCCGAACGCAGCAGGCGCTCGAGCAAAGAGAATTCCACCGACGTCAGCTCCACCGGGCTACCGGCACGGCGAGCGGACCGGGTCGCCGGATCGAGTTCGACGTCGCCGATAGCGACCGGGCCGACTGCCTCCGCCATCGTGCCGCTGCGCCGCAGGATGGCACGCACGCGGGCGAGCAGCTCGCGCGGGTTGAACGGCTTCGGCAGGTAGTCGTCGGCGCCGATCTCCAGGCCCACGATGCGGTCCACATCCTCGCCCCGGGCGGTCAGGATGAGCACCGGGACGCGCGAGCGCTGCCGCACCTCGCGCAGGACATCGAGCCCGCTCTTCCCCGGCAGCATCACATCCAGGATCACCAGCGCGTAATCCCCGGAAAGCGCGCGCTCCTGGCCGGCCGCACCGGTGTGCGCTGCGTCCACCTGGAAATCCTCTGCGCTCAGGTATTCGCGCACCAGGTCGCAGAGTTCCACGTCGTCGTCCACGATCAGGATGCGTTCCATGGCCCGCTTCATAGTCCCACAACAGGCTACGCCCCGAGGACGCGTTTACAAATCTTTACCGATGCTGACCGAGTCTTTACCGCAACCTGCGTGTCAACGTGTTTATGCTGGGCAGAAGAGGCTGGGACTAGTGGGTCCCGCCGGAGGGTTCGAATATGAAGAAGTACGCGATCACAGCAGGCATCATCGTCGTGGTGTTGGCGGGAGCCATGGCGTTGCACGCCGAAGCGAAGTTTCGCCGCGCCAGTCGCTCCTGGGGCGGGCCGCCGATGGCTGGCCGCTTCCTGCAGCACATGGCCGACGTTCTCGATCTCACTGACGCGCAGCAGGCGCAGATCAAGCAGATGTGGAAGGACGAGCAGCCCGCCATCCGGCCGTTGCTGCAACAGCTCGCCGACGGCCATAAGCAGATGGTGACCGCCACCAGCGGGGGCAAGTTCGACCAGGCGCATGTACAGGCCATCGCCAACCAGCAGGCACAGACCATCGCCCAGCTGATCGTCGAGAAGCAGAAGCTCCAGGCCAAGGTGTACACCGTCCTGAACGCTGACCAGCAGGCCAAGCTGGAGCGCCTGCAGCAACGTCACATGGCGCGCATGCAGAAGTGGCTGGACCAGAGCAGTGAGGTTCCCAAGGCGCAATAAGCTGTTCCTCCCTCGAGCCCGCGGGCGAGCGTGCCTCCTGAACCCGCGGGCATTTTTTTGCCCTCTGCCTGACAAATCTTTACCCCGCCTTGACCGACTCTTTACGTTGCGCCGCCCGCTGCCGGGTCTAATCCAGTAGAGAGTTTGGAGTGACTGTCATGAAGACATCGAAAAAGAAATGGTTGATCGTGCTGGGTCTGGCGATCACGGTTGCGATCGTGGCCGCGTTCAAGTTCGGGCCGAAGGACTCGGCGCAGTATCTCACCCAAAAGGCGCAGCGCGGCGACATCCGCGACCTGGTGGAAGCGACCGGCACCATCAACGCGGTGACCACGGTGCAGGTCGGCTCCCAGGTTTCCGGAGTCATCCAGAGGCTGGATGCCGATTTCAACTCGCACGTCAAGAAGGGGCAGGTGATCGCGCTGATCGATCCCTCGCTCTTCCAGGGCGCGCTCCTGCAGGCCCGAGCGGACCTGGAGAGCTCGCGGGCGAACCTGGCGGCCGCCAAGGCCAATCTGGCGAAAGCGCAGTCCACGGCCGTGCAAGCGGCGTCAGACTACGCCCGTAACCAGGCCTTGGCGCAAGAAGGGGTGATCAGCGCGCAGGCGTTGGACCTGGCGAAGGCTAACGCGGAGACCGCTGCCGCCGCGGTGAATGCGGCCAAGGCCCAGGTCCAGCAGGCTGCAGCCGACACTCAGCAGAAGTCGGCAGCCGTCACCGTGGCCCAGACCAATGTCGATCACACCATCATCCGTTCTCCCATCGACGGCACGGTGGTTGCACGCAATGTGGATGTGGGCCAGACCGTGGCTGCTTCTCTGCAGGCGCCGACTCTGTTCACCATCGCGCAGGACCTCACCAAGATGCAGGTCTATGTCAGCACCGATGAGAGCGATGTGGGCAACATCCGCCCCGGCCAGCAAGTCACCTTCAAGGTGGATGCTTTCCCTAAGGATACTTTCAAAGGGCGTGTCTCGCAGGTGCGGCTGAACGCGACCACCGTGCAGAACGTCGTCACCTACACCACGATCGTCGATTTCGACAATCCGGAGCTGAAATTGTTTCCCGGCATGACCGCCTACGTGAGCGTTCCGGTCGCCGAGGCAAGCAACGTCATCGAGGTTCCGAATGGAGCGCTCCGCTTCACTCCCGACCTGAAGGCCGACCAGCTTGCTGCGCTGTATGCCCAGACCGGAGTCACCCCTCCGGCCAAAGGTCGGGCCAAGGACGCCACTGCGGAGCAGGCAAAACGCGCCTCGGCGAGTCCGATGGCGGTGATCTGGAAGCAGACCGCCGACAAGAAGCTGGAACCGGTGCAGATCACTACCGGCATCACCGACCACACTTTCACTGAGGTGGCGCAGGTGCTGCACGGCAGCTTACAGGACGGCGACGAATTAGTGATTGCTTCAGCCAACGTCGCTGCACCCCAGAAAAGTGGCGCGCCCGCATCGCCAGTGAGCGGCCGTGCCTTCCGGGGACGGTAAGGAGACGACCATGGCAACCATCGTTCAGATCGATCGTGACCTAACGGCGCCCGACGCCGTCCACAAGCCGGTGATCCGGGTCGAAGACGTGCACAAGTACTACGACCTGGGCGAGACCAAGGTGCATGCTCTGCGGGGCGTGAGCCTCGACATCGGACGTGGCGAATTCGTCGCCGTCATGGGTTCGAGCGGCAGCGGCAAGTCCACCTTCATGAACCTGCTCGGCTGCCTCGACAAGCCGACCTCGGGGCGCTATGCCCTGGAGGGAACCGATGTTGCGTTGCTCGACAAGCAGGCATTGGCGGAGATCCGCAATCGCAAGCTGGGATTCGTTTTCCAGGGCTTCAACCTGCTGGCGCGCACCACGGCGCTGGAGAATGTGGAACTGCCCACGCTGTATGCGCGGCTCGACCGGGCGGAGCGGACCCGTCGCGCCATCGACGCCCTGACCATCGTAGGTTTGGGCGACCGGGTGGAGCATTTCCCGTCACAGCTTTCCGGCGGACAGCAACAGCGGGTCGCGATCGCGCGCGCGCTGGTGAACCGACCCGCCATCCTGCTGGCGGACGAGCCCACCGGCAACCTCGACAGCCGCACTTCGGTCGAGATCATGCAGATCTTCCAGGACCTGAACCAGCAGGGTCTGACCATCGTGCTGGTCACCCATGAACCCGATATCGCCCGCTATGCCAAGCGCATGGTGGTATTCCGCGACGGCCGTATCCGCCGCGATGAACCTGTGGAGCAGCGCTTCCGCGCCCTGGACGTGCTGAAGAGCATGCCGGTGGTGGAGGACTGAGGAGGCTTTATGGATTTCACTTCCATCCTGAAGATCGCGGTCCGCGCTCTGACCCGCAATAAGCTGCGCTCGGCGCTGACCATGCTGGGCATCATCATCGGAGTGGGCGCGGTCATCGCCACCGTGGGCGTCGGCCAGGGGGCCAGCCAGAAGGTGCAGGACCAGATCGCCTCCATGGGCACCAACCTTCTCTACATCAGCGCCGGCAGCGTGAACCGCGGCGGGCTGCACATCGGCATCGGCGCCACCAAGACGCTGACCGAAGAGGACATGAAGGCCATCCAGGAGCAGATCCCGGCGGTCGCCCAGGCTGCGCCGGGCAGCACCACCAGCCAGCAGATCGTTTCCGATAATCAGAACTGGAACACGCGTGTCACCGGGACCGAGCCGCAGTATTTCGAGATTCGCGATTGGCCCATCGCCAGCGGCTCCTCGTTCACCCAGGACGACGTCACCCGCGCCTCCGACGTGGTGGTGCTGGGCGAGACTGTGCGCCAGAACCTGTTCGGAGCTTCGGATCCGGTGGGCCAGACCATTCGCATCGGCAACCTGCCCTTCAAGATCGTGGGTGTTCTGGCTCCCAAGGGTTCGTCCGGCATGGGTCAGGACCAGGACGATTCGGTGTACATCCCGATCACCACCTTGCAGAAGAAGCTGAGCGGGCAGAACTGGCTGCAGTACATCATGGTGTCGGCGGTGTCGCAGCCGGCGAGCTACGCGGCGCAAGGACAGGTCACGGCGCTGCTGCGCGACCGGCACCACATCCGCGCCGGACAGGACGACGATTTCTCGGTGCGCAACCTGGCCGATGTGGCCCAACTCGCCGACCAGTCGTCGAAGGTCATGACCTTGCTGCTGGCTTCCATCGCCGGCGTCTCGCTGATCGTCGGCGGTATCGGCATCATGAACATCATGCTGGTTTCGGTGACCGAGCGCACGCGCGAGATCGGCATCCGCATGGCCATCGGCGCCACCGAGGCCGACGTGCAGCGCCAGTTCCTGACCGAGTCGGTGGTGCTCAGCATCGCCGGTGGGACCATTGGGATCCTGTTCGGCATTGCGGCCTCGCTGGTGGTCACCAAGGTGCTGGGATGGCCGGTGCTGCTGTCACTGGCAGCGGTGGTCGCGGCGGTCGTGTTCTCCATGGCGACCGGCGTGTTCTTCGGTCTCTACCCGGCGCGCAAAGCCGCGCGTCTTGATCCCATCGAAGCGCTCCGGTTCGAATGATCGCTGACTCTTACCTGAAAAGGGGGCGGCTTGGCCGCCCCTTCCTTCTTTGCCGCATCAGACAAAAACGAATCTGGCGCATCGAAATTCTCGATTGTACTTTTGCCGCTGTTTCCGTCTTAACTAGTGTTTCAGGTCTACCGCGGCGGGACCCAACCCACAACCGGTTTTGGGAATTTCGCACTCCCGATGCGGAGGCTGCGGCGGTGTCTTCTGCGAACGAGGACGGAATGAGCGGGCCGGAACATCACGGGCTGCCTCCCGTGCAGGGTCTCTACGATCCGGCGCACGAGCATGACGCCTGCGGTGTCGGCCTGGTGGCCAGCATCCGCGGAGAGCGCAGCCACGAGGTGGTCCGCAAGGGCATCGAGGTCCTCATCAACCTCACCCATCGCGGCGCCACCGGTTGCGACCCTGAGACCGGCGACGGCGCCGGCGTCCTGTTGCAGATCCCGCATCAGTTCTTCCAGCGGGAGTGCTCCAAGCTGGGCTTCGTCCTGCCGGATCCGGGCAAGTACGGCGTCGGGATGGTCTTTCTCCCGATCGATAAACAGGAGCGCCTCACCTGCGAGGGCATGCTGGAGCGCATCGTCCGCGAAGAGGGCATGACGGTGCTCGGCTGGCGCGACACGCCGGTGGATGCCACGGTCATCGGCCGCATCGCCCGCCGTTCCCAGCCCTACATCCAGCAGCTCTTCGTCGGCAACCCCGCCGGCTGGAGCGAGGACCAGTTCGAACGCAAGCTGTACGTCGTCCGCAAACGCGCCGAGAGCCAGATCGCGGCCTCCGACCTGGCGCACCACGGTGTGTTCTATATCCCGTCACTCTCCTGCCGCACGATCGTGTACAAGGGCCTGCTGCTGGCGCCGCAGATCGAAAAGTTCTACGGCGAGCTCTCCGACCCGGAGGTGGTGACCGCGCTGTGCGTCGTGCACCAGCGCTTCTCCACCAACACGTTTCCCACCTGGCACCTGGCGCATCCCTATCGCTTCGTCGCCCACAACGGCGAGATCAACACCCTGCGCGGGAACGTGAACTGGATGCACGCGCGGCAATCGGTGCTGGCATCACCGCTCTTCGGCGACGACCTGAAGAAGATCTT
This sequence comes from Terriglobales bacterium, assembly GCA_035543055.1. Taxonomy (NCBI): domain Bacteria; kingdom Pseudomonadati; phylum Acidobacteriota; class Terriglobia; order Terriglobales; species Terriglobales bacterium. The sequence continues at coordinate 9,622 of DATKKJ010000234.1, forward strand.
TCCCATCGTCGCTCCCGGGGGGAGCGACTCCGCCAACATCGACAACGTCGTCGAGCTGCTGTTCCACGCGGGCCGCTCGCTGCCTCACGTGATGGCCATGCTCATCCCCGAAGCCTGGGCGGGGAACCAGCACATCTCGGCGGATAAACGGGCATTTTACGAATATCACGCGTCGCTGATGGAGCCGTGGGACGGACCCGCCGTCATCCTCTTCACCGACGGGCGCCAGGCCGGCGCCATCCTCGATCGCAACGGGCTGCGTCCGGGGCGGTTCGTGGTCACCCGCGACGACATGGTCGTGCTCGCCTCCGAGACCGGCGTGCTCCCGGTCGCGCCCGAGGACGTGAAGACCAAGGGCCGCCTCCAGCCGGGCAAGATGTTCCTGGTGGACACGGCCGAGGGCCGTATCGTCCCCGATAAGGAGATCAAGCAGCGCCTCTGCTCGCGCCAGCCTTACACGCAGTGGCTGTCGCAGAACCTGGTGACGCTCGACCAGTTGCCGGCCCCGGCGCGTGTGCACGGCTCCGACCACGCCACCATCGTCTGCCGGCAGCGCGCCTTCGGTTACACCGACGAAGACTTGCGCATGATCCTCGAGCCCATGGCCGTCAACGGCGAAGAGCCGGTCGGCTCCATGGGCAACGACGCCCCGCTGGCTTGCCTGTCGGACCGTCCGCAGCCACTCTTCAATTACTTCAAGCAGCTCTTCGCCCAGGTGACGAACCCGCCCATCGACCCCATCCGCGAGCAGATGGTGATGTCGCTGGTCAACTACATCGGTACCGAGGGCAACATCCTCGACGAGACGCCGCAGAACTGCCACACCCTGAAGCTGCCCCAGCCGATCCTCTCCAACTCCGACCTGGAGAAGCTGCGCCGTCTCTCCCGCGGCGACCTGCTGGCCACCACGCTGCCCATGCTCTACTGCGTGGAGGAAGGCGAAGCCGGCATGGAGCGCGCCCTGGAAGAACTGGGACGCCGCGCTTCGCTCTCCGTCGCCTCCGGCTACAGCCTGCTGATCCTCTCCGATCGCGGGCTCGACGAGCGCTATGCGCCGATCCCCAGCCTGCTGGCCCTGGCCTCGATTCACAACCGCCTGATCCGCGAGAAGACCCGCACCCAGGTGGCGCTCATCATCGAGTCCGGCGAGCCCCGCGAGGTCATGCACTTCGCCCTATTGCTCGGCTACGGTGCCAGCGCGGTGAACCCCTACCTGATTTTCGAAACGCTGGAAGACCTCACCTGGCGCGGCTGTCTCCCTTCCCACATCGACGCCGACCACGCCGCCCGCAACTTCACCAAGGCCATCAACAAGGGCCTGCTGAAGACCATCTCCAAGATGGGCATCTCCACCCTGCAGAGCTACTGCGGCGCCCAGGTGTTCGAGGCCATCGGACTCGACCAGTCGCTCATCGGCAAGTACTTCACCGGGACGCCTTCACGTATCGGCGGGATCGGTCTCGAGGTCCTCGCCCGTGAGGCGCGCATGAAGCACGAGCACGCCTTCCGGACGGTGACCGGCACCGACCTCGAGCTGCCCGCCGGCGGACACTACAAGTTCCGCGCCGACGGGGAATATCACCTGCTGAACCCGGCCACCATCAGCAAGCTGCAGCACGCGGTGCGGCAATCCAACTTCACCACCTTCAAGGAATACACCGACCTCATCGACGACCAGAGCCGCCGCCTCTGCACCCTGCGCGGTTTAATGCGCGTCAAGGACGCGGAACATCCGGTGCCGCTCGAGCAGGTCGAGCCCGCCAAGGAGATCGTCAAGCGCTTCTGCACCGGCGCCATGTCGTTCGGCTCCATCAGCAAGGAGGCGCACGAGACCATGGCCATCGCCATGAACCGGTTGGGGGGCAAGTCCAATACCGGCGAGGGCGGGGAAGACGAGGTCCGCTTCACCCAGCTTCCCAACGGCGATTCCCGCCGCAGCGCCATCAAGCAGGTGGCATCGGCCCGCTTCGGCGTGACCACCAACTACCTGGTCAACGCCGACGAATTGCAGATCAAGATGGCGCAGGGCGCCAAGCCCGGCGAGGGCGGCCAGCTGCCCGGCCACAAGGTGGACCAGGAGATCGCGCGCGTCCGGCATTCCATCCCCGGCGTCGGACTGATCTCGCCGCCGCCGCACCACGATATCTATTCGATCGAGGACCTGGCGCAGCTCATTTACGACCTGAAGAACGTCAACCCAGCTGCCCGCATCTCGGTGAAGCTGGTCGCCGAGGTCGGCGTGGGCACGGTCGCCGCCGGAGTGGCCAAGGCGCATGCCGACGTCGTGCTCATCAGCGGTGACAGCGGCGGCACCGGCGCCTCGCCACTCAGCTCCATCAAGCATGCCGGCATTCCCTGGGAGTTGGGTTTGGCGGAGACCCAGCAGGTGCTGGTGCTCAACGACCTCCGTGGGCGCATCCGCGTCCAGACCGACGGCAAGCTTCAGACCGGCCGCGACGTCGTCATCGCCGCCCTACTGGGCGCCGAAGAGTTCGGCTTCGCCACTGCGCCTCTGGTCGCCATGGGCTGCATCATGATGCGCAAGTGCCACCTGAACACGTGCCCGGTGGGCATCGCCACCCAGGACCCGGTGCTCCGCCAGCGGTTCCAGGGACAGCCCGAGCACCTCATCAACTTCTTCTTCTTTGTCGCCGAGCAGGTGCGCGAGTGGATGGCACGCATGGGCTTCCGCACCTTCGACGAGATGATCGGCCGGGTCGACATGCTGGAGATGCGCGCCGCCCTCGATCACTGGAAGGCCCGCGGTCTCGACTTCTCCACTATGCTTTACAACCCGGTGGTACCGGAGCGGGTGGCGCGCCGCTGTGTGCAGCCCCAGGACCACGGCCTTGGCCAGGCGCTCGACCACCAGCTCATCGCCACGTGCCAGGCCGCCCTGGAGACCAAGACTCCGGTGGTCATCCAGCTGCCCATCCGCAATGTGCACCGCACCGTCGGCAGCATGCTCAGCGGCGAGATTGCGCGCCGCTACGGCTCGCAGGGACTGCCCGACGACACCATCCGCTGCGAGTTCCGCGGCTCTGCCGGACAGAGCTTTGGCGCCTTTCTCGCCAAAGGCGTGACTCTCGCGCTCGAAGGCGACGCCAACGATTATGTGGGCAAGGGCCTTTCCGGCGGAAAGCTGGCAGTGATCGCGCCCAAAGGCTCGGGGTTCCAGCCGGAAGACAGCATCATCATCGGCAACGTCGCTCTCTACGGTGCGACCAGCGGGGAAGCGTACTTCAACGGGGTCGCCGGCGAGCGCTTTGCGGTGCGCAATTCGGGCGCCAGCGCGGTCGTCGAAGGACTCGGCGACCACGGCTGCGAGTACATGACTCGCGGGCTGGTGGCCGTGCTCGGCAAATGCGGCCGCAATTTCGCCGCCGGGATGAACGGCGGCATCGCCTACGTCTTTGACGAACGCGGGGACTTTGCCGCCAAGCGCTGCAACCTGGGTGCGGTGGACCTGGAGCCGGTTCTGGAAGCTCCCGATGTGCAGAACCTCCGCAGCCTCATCTCCCGCCATGTCGAGGCCACCGGCAGCTCGCGCGGGCGCTTGATCCTCGAAAACTTCGACGAGCTATTGCCGCGCTTCGTGAAGGTCTTCCCCCACGAGTACAAGCGAGTGCTCGGCATCCCGCGCAGCGGCTCCGTGTATGTGCCCGGACAGGTCCTGACGCCTCCCGCGTCGGCGCAGGAGGTGCCGCGTGGGTAAGGTCAGCGGATTCTTGGAATACACCCGCGAACTGCCGCAGCGCCGTCCCGTCCCCCAGCGCATCAACGACTGGTTCGAGATCTACCAGGACTTCCCCGAGGACAAGGCGCGCACCCAGGGCGCCCGCTGCATGGATTGCGGCGTCCCCTTCTGCCATACCGGATGCCCGCTCAACAACGTCATCCCCGACTGGAACGACCTGGTGTACCGCGGGCGCTGGAAGGAAGCGGTGCGCCATCTTCACGCCACCAACAATTTCCCCGAGTTCACCGGCCGGCTTTGTCCCGCGCCCTGCGAAGCTTCCTGCGTTCTCGGCATCAACCAGCCTCCGGTCACCATCAAGAACATCGAGAAGGAGATCGTGGACCGCGGCTTCCGCGAGGGCTGGATCCGTCCCGAGCCTCCCACGTTCCGCACCGGCAAGAAGGTGGCCGTAGTCGGCTCCGGGCCCGCCGGTCTGGCGGCCGCGCAGCAACTCTGCCGTGCCGGACACTGGGTCTTCGTGTACGAGAAATCGGACCGCATCGGCGGCCTGCTGCGCTACGGCATCCCCAACTTCAAGATGGAGAAGCACCTCATCGACCGCCGCGTCGAGCAGATGACCGCCGAGGGCGTGCAGTTCGTCACCAATGCGCACGTCGGCGCAAGCGTTCCGGTGGAAGATCTGCGCGAGCAGTTCGACGCCATCCTGCTCGCCGGTGGAGCGCAGCAGTCGCGCGACCTGCCGGTTCCCGGACGGGAGTTGAACGGCATCCACTTCGCCATGGAGTTCCTGCCCCAGCAGAACCGGCGTTGCCTGGGCGATACCATCGAGGAAAAGGAGATTCTCGCCACCGGCAAGGGTGTGGTCATCATCGGCGGCGGCGATACCGGCGCCGATTGCCTCGGAACCGCCCTGCGCCAGGGGGCCGCCTCGGTCCATCAGTTCGAGATCATGCCAATGCCGCCCCAGGAGCGCTCTCCGCAGACGCCCTGGCCGCTCTGGCCCATGCAGTTGCGCTCTGAGAGTTCGCATGAGGAAGGCGGCACGCGCGAGTGGAGCATCGCCACCACCTCCTTCAGCGGTGACGAGCAGGGAAATGTGAAGCGCCTGCACGGTGTGCGGGTGGGCCCGCCACCGGACTTTCAGCCCATCGCCGGCACCGAATTTACAGTGGATGCCGATCTGGTTCTGCTCGCCATGGGCTTCACCGGCCCCATCCGCACCGGGATGATCGACAAGCTCGGCGTCCAGCTGGATGCTCGCGGCAACGTGGCCTGTAATGCCCAGCACATGTCGTCGGTGCCCGGGGTCTTCGCTGCCGGCGACATGCGCCGCGGGCAATCGTTGGTCGTGTGGGCCATCGCCGAGGGGCGCAGCGCCGCCCGTGGCATCGACGCATTCCTGCATGCGGGATCAAAACGGACCGTACCCGCCGCGATCCCCTAGACTTCCTGCGGTTTTGCGCCGCAACAGTCATATAATCGCGGCATCGCTCCATGGACTTCGACCAACTAGTGACGTTCATCGAGGTCGCCAAGCTGGGCAGCTTCTCGCGCGCCGGCGAAAAAGTGTTTCGCTCGCAGTCCGCGGTCAGCGCCCAGATCCGCCAGCTGGAGCAGGACTACGGCGAGCGGCTCCTCGACCGCGCCGGCAAGACCGTGCGGCTGACCCCGGCCGGCGAGGTGCTGTTCGAGTACGCGCAGCGCCTGCTCACCCTGCGCAACGAATCCATGCGCGCCGTCGCCGACCAGGGCACCACGCCCCGCGGCATCCTCGCCGTCGGCGCCAACGAGGCCACCTGCCTCTACGTATTGCCCGAGGTCTTCTCCGAGTACCACCGCCGCTTTCCGGCGGTGCAGATCAGCATCTACCGCAATTTCAGCCGCAAGATACTGGAGCGCGTGGAGGAAGGCTCGCTCGACGTCGGGATTGTCACTCTTCCGGTGAAGTCGAACAGCCTGAAGGTGCATCCCATCTTCCGCGACCGCCTCATGCTGATGACCAGCGCCGACAATCCCCTGGGCCAGAAGCACTCGGTCACCATCGCCGAGATCGCCGAGCACCCCCTCATCTTCCCCAAGACCGGATTCACCCGCCACGCGCTCGACAAGCTCTTCCGGCCCTACCATTCACGGCTGCGCGTGACCATGGAGCTGCCCAGTGTGGGCATGATCAAGAGCTTCGTCGCTGCCGGCCTGGGCGTGTCCCTGATCAGCGAGACCTTCGTGAAGGAGGAGGTCCGCAACGGGACGTGCCGCGTGGTTGAGATCGCCGACACCGAGCTGAAGCGCCAGCTCGGCCTCATCTACCGCCGCGACCGCAGCCTGCCCCGCGCCGCCACCGCCTTCATCGCCCTCATCCGGGAACGCGCGGCGGTCAAGACCGCTCACGCCACATAGGCCAACACCCCCTCCCCCCACCCTCGATATGTTGATCTAAAGGAGTTAGGGGCGGAGGTATGTGGGATATGTCGGTAGCTAGTAGCTGGTAGCTAGTAGCTAGGGCCGGAGGAGGCGGACAGATGCACGAGATTTCAAAGAGCAGAGGCTGCGCGGGGCAGCGGCGGGCGCAAGGGCCGCTACAACCAGAGTAGCAAATCGCGCAATTGTGGATTTGGGGGTCCAGAAAGCGAACTGCAGTGGAATCAGTGAGTTGCTGGAGGTGCAAAAGTGGGGCTTGCTATTGCTGAAAGCTATAATTGAGACGGCTAAGTAATTGGATCCTAAGGGTTTGGCGGGCCGTAGAGGAAGTTGAGACGAAAGAAGAAAATGAACAAAAAATCTTCTTATATGGTGGTGCCATCACCCTGTGTCCCGCTCTACTGTGCCTTGGTGATCTTCTCCTGCAGTTTACGCCGTGGGCTACTTTCAGACACCCGCTCACGAGGGGTTGGGCGCCCACCGATTCAGCAGCTGCCCATACGAGCAAAAGCGGCTTGGCAAGTACTATCGGGCTTAGCCCGAGAAAGCGACCGTGAACTGACTAAGGGATCGAAGGAACCTGTTGCTGCAAAGCCTCGACTCGCACCGTATCGTCAACTGATCGCGTCCTGCCAAGGACGCGATAACTTCCCGAGATGTGAATAGTTCTTGGCAACCGCTTCGGTGCGAACATTTGTTTTGCTAAGGGGAATCCATAGTTGAGCGCTGCCGAGACGAGAATCAAGTTGATTGTGCTGTGCTTGGGAAACCTATCGCACAAGATTCTGATACCAGTTGGGCGGTCCATATTTATGCTGACCGGTGCTGGAAAACGGAACGGTTTACCCTCGTTGTCCACGCCTTCAAGCCACATTTCAGCTTGTGGTTTGCCCTCCAGGGACAAATTAACTCCAGGAATCCCGGACAATTGGGCTGCCTGGAATACGGTTATGTCTGGATTGACCTGAATATCCACATCCTTGTAGTCGTTAGCAGTGCTATTAGTAAGGCTTAACCTCACGTCAACATAATGCTCTGGATCCCTCCACTCGACTCCGGGAGCTATAACTGTGCCCTTGGGATAGTTACCCAAATCGGCTATTACATACGGTTCTATCGGTGCGGGAACAAAGACAAGGGTAACAGAGATGAATGCTGCAAATGCGAGTGGCAAAACCGCGACTATACGGACGGCCTGGCCTGGCTTAAGATCAACCCACAAGTGGTAAGCGAGCAGTATGCAACTCGCGTATAGGGCTACGATGCCGAGCCAATAAAGGGCTGGGACAACCTCCGTTAGAATAAACGCGATTCCAACACTGAGGAGAATCGCAGCGACATCCAGCCCGTATTTCTTTGTCTCGATTTTGGTGTTAGCAGCCTTCTGAATGTCAGCAATGAACCGTCGGCGTGCCTCGATCTGCCTACCCCGCTCTTTTCTAGTGAGCTTCCTTGCGGGGCCCTCTCCGATAATTTCTTCGGGGACTCGATTTTCTGTACTGTCTTCGTCCACGATGACGCACACCTCCTCGGGAAGCGAACCCTCTTACATTACAGGCACTCTGAACGACGCCTCACGGCTGCCTGGGCAGCAAGCCTCGGGCTTTCAGGATGGTATTTATGGCTGCAATGTTTTGTAGCGCGTTGTCCTCTACCTCTTCTCCCACCATAAAGTGCTGATAGAAGTACGTGTCAAAATCGGCGGCACGCTTCGTTTCGGGATAATCGTCCCACGACTTGTAAGCGTAAACGAGCGCATGGTGGGTGGCCCACCCTTTCGCCTGGGGTTGGCGAAGGGTGGGGCAGAATCATGCACGTCTGGTCTTTTCTCGCGGAACAATTCCCATTCTTTCGCGCTTATTCGCCGTCCATTCGGACTCGATCTCAACCGTCCCTTCGATACCCGTCAGATAGTGGGGGTAGCTGCTCCAGGGCCAGTCCTCCGGATTCCGGACCATCTTCCGCCGCACCGGGTTGCGGTGCAT
>DATKKJ010000235.1 GCA_035543055.1 Terriglobales bacterium
CGGGCCTTGCGCCCGCCGCTGCCCTCGCAGCCAGCGTTCTTTGAAAACACACCATCGTCGTCAGGCCGCTGACTCCCGACTCCTGACTCCCGACTCCTTTACGTCGACATATCCGACATACTTTCGGGCTTAACTCCTTTAGATCGACATATCGAGGGGGAGGGGGTAGGGGGTCTGAATTCTGTCCAAATCTGAAATCTGCATTCTGCGATCTGAAATCACCGTGGTTGGGATTGCAGATTGAGGATTTCAGATCGCAGATCTCAGATTTGCCTGGGGTAGGGCTCCCTCGCTGCGCTCGGGATGTGAAGGAAAGACTTGATTGCCTACGAGTCCTCCGTGGTTAAGCAAGAAAAGCGCCGCGTGGGTTCCGGACAGACCACGCGGCGCTTATGAGGCGGCGAGTCGCGTCCCGTTTGCGGGACAGCAAGCGGCTGGTTGGCCGCCGGCGCAGTGCCTATCGTGCGGGCTGCGCCCGGGGACGATCTAGTCCGCAGCGGAGGACTTCGTCCTTCTCACTTCACCGGCCTCCAAAATCTCATTCACCTCCTCGGAATCGATGTCGCTGACCATGGGGATGCCGCTCAGGCGGCTGGCCTCCGGGGTCAGCGAAGCGATGTCGTCGCGGGTGATGTATTCCAGCCCGAACTTGCGGGCGCCCGCCATCAACTGGCGCAGCCCCTGCGCGACGCGCTGGTAATAGGTGTAGATCCCGAGGGCCCCCGTAGGCAGTTTGTCGAAGCGGTCGCCCAGCTTCTCCCGCAGCTCGCTGGAGGTCACGAAGATCTCGTCCTTGGTGGTCCCGAAGCGCTCGATGTAGATGGGCAGGTTCTGCGCTTCGATGGCGTTGCCGATGGTCTTGCCGACCATGGCGGCGGCCAGCGGGGAGCGCGCCCAACCGATCAGTTTCACGAAAGGAGCGCCCAGCGCGAAGCCCTTGAAGATCTGGTCCTCGAAGGTGAATCCGCCGGCCAGGGCGATGGCCGGGATGTGCTCGCCTTTCCGCTTCAGGCGCACCAGGTAATCGCGCAGCATGGAGTGCAGCTCGATGCCGGGGATGCCCCACTCGTTCATCATGCGCCAGGGGCTCATGCCGGTGCCGCCGCCGGCCGCGTCCACGGTCAGCAGATCGAGCCGGGCGATGGAGGCGAACTTGACCGCGCGGGCCAGGTCCACCGGCCGGTAGGCGCCGGTCTTCAGGGTGATGTACCTGGCGCCGGCCTTGCGCAGCTCCTCGACCCGCTTCAGGAAGCCGTCGAGGGTGACCATGCCGACGCGGGAGTGGCGCTCGAACTCGTGGAAGGCGCCTTTCTTGAAGGCCTCGATGACGCGCGGGTTGGAGGGATCGGGCAGCACCACGTAGCCGCGCTTCTGCAGTTCCTGCGCCTTGGCCAGGTCCTTGATCTTCACCTCCCCGCCGATGTCCTTGGCGCCCTGGCCCCACTTCAGCTCGACCGAGCGCACGCCCAGCTTCTTGATGGCGTATTCCTGGACGCCGAGCATGGTGTCCTCGACGTTGGCCTGGACGTACACCTCGCCGTAGCCGTCCATCTGCCAGTCGCGGAAACACTTCACGCGCCACTCCAGGTCCACGCTGGATTCGACCTTGCCGCCCGCGAACTTCGATTCCATATCCATGCCGACGACGTTCTCGCCGATGGCGATGCCGGTGCCGGTGATGGCGGCGCCGGCGGCCAGCCCGGGCCAGTTGTTCTTGGCCACGTTGGTGGAGCCCATGGCGGCGATGGTGAAGGGCAGCTTAGAACGGATGCCGCCGTCGTGGCCGATCGCCACTTCGAGGTTCACGCTGGGGAACAGGGCCTTGTTGGAATCGGCCTCGATGCCCCAGGCCCCGGCGGCCCGGCCCAGGATGGTGAAGTGCGAGAGATCGACCGGATAATCCTTGGTGGCGGCGGTGGTGATGATCCCGAAGGGCTGGGGATAGATCATCTCGGCGCCGCGGTAGGCCGACTTGCCGATCTCGCACATGCCGATGCAGCCATCGACGCAGGTGGCGCACATCCCGCTGATGGGTACGACCGCGTCCTCCGTGCGGTTCTTGGTCAGAGTGGCCGCGGAAGAGTTCAGGCGCGTGTAGCTCATTTGGTTTCTCCTGTGAAAGTCAGAATCTCTTGGGGATTGCGTTTCACCCGGACGTCGTGGCGCAGCGGCCCCGACAGTTCGCAGGCGTGACACGGATCGAGGAAGCACATCGCGTCCTCGTAACTCTGGAGACAGACGGTCGCGAAGTTCAGGCAGCCGTTGCACAGCGTGTCCTTGGACTGCGGACCGGCGCAGCGCGACTCGCAGACCGGGCAGATGTACAGGCAGGCGCCGCACTGGCGGCAGCGCTCGTCGGTCATGTCGAAGGGGCGGTGGACCATGCGGTCCTTGCCCCGGCCGGAGAAGCCGATGGCCCCGGCCATCATCTGCTGCTCGCACATGCGCACGCACAGGCCGCACTGGATGCAGTGGTAGTCCTTGGCCTCATAGCGGCACTGGCGCACCCCGTACTGTGAACACAGGTCCTGGATCTTCTTGGACGAGGGACAAGTGGCGACGTACAGCTCCAGGAGCAGGCGGCGGGCGCGCTCCACACGGGCGGAGTGCGTCCAGATCACCAGGCCGTCCTCGGCGGGCAGGGTGCAGGCGCTCAGCAGCTTGGAAGGACCATTCACCCCCCGGCTGGCCTCGACCACGCACAAGCGGCAAGCGCCGGCGGGCGCCAGGCCATCGTCGTGGCAGAGGGTTGGAATAGGCAGACCCAGGAAGCGCGCCGCTTCCAGCACGGTCGTGCCGCGTTCGACTTCGAGCGGGATTCCGTTGATCGTCAGTTTAGGCACGGGACTGCTCCTGTCGAAACCAGCACTGCCTTGGGTTGGCAGACTTCCAGGCAGGCGCCGCAGCGCAGGCACTTGCCGTTGTCGATGGTGTGGGGTTTCTTCTTCTCGCCCAGGACCGCGTTGGTGGCGCACACCTTCACGCAAGCGCCGCAGCCGTCGCACAGCACCGGGTCGATCTCGTAATAGATCAGCTCCTTGCAGACCTTCGCCCTGCACTTCTTGTCGCGGATGTGTTCCAGGTACTCGTTGCGGAAATAGCGCAGGGTGGTAAGCACGGGATTGGCGGCGGTCTGGCCCAGAGCGCAGAGCGAAGCCTGCTGCATCAGCCAGCCCAGGTCTTCGAGCAGGGGCAGGTCTTCTTCCTTGCCCTGGCCGCGGCAGATGCGCTCCAGGATAGACTTCATCCGCTGCGTGCCTTCGCGGCAGGGGAAACACTGGCCGCAGGATTCGTCTTCGAGGAACTCCATGAAGTAGCGGGCGATATCCACCATGCAGGTGGTCTCGTCCATCACCACCATGCCGCCGGAACCCATCATGGAGCCGGCCTGGGTGAGCTGTTCGTAGTCGATGGGGAGGTCGATGAGGTCGGCGGGGATGCATCCGCCGGAGGGCCCGCCGATCTGGATGGCCTTCAGCTGCTTGCCGCCGGGGACGCCGCCGCCGATCTCGTAGATCATCTTGCGCAGCGTGATGCCCATGGGCACTTCCACCAGGCCGGTGTTGTTGATCTTGCCGACCAGGGAGAAGACCATCGTGCCCTTGCTCTTTGCGGTGCCGATGGCGGCGTACCAGTCAGCGCCGTGGTTGATGACCTGGGGCACGCTGGCCCAGGTCTTCACGTTGTTGATGACCGTGGGCCGGCCCCACAGGCCTTTCTGCGCCGGATACGGCGGGCGCGGCTTGGGCTCGCCCACGCGCCCTTCGATGGAGGCGATGAGCGCCGTCTCCTCGCCGCAGACGAACGCACCTGCGCCCTGGACGACGAAGATGTGGAAGTTCTTCCCGCTTCCCAGGATGTTCTCGCCCAGCAGGCCGCATTCCTCCGCCTGTTTGAGGGCGCAGCGCAGGTGCTCGACCGCCAGCGGATACTCGGCCCGGACATAGACGTAGCCTTCCTCCGCGCCCAGTGCGAAGGAGCCGATGAGCATGCCCTCGATGACGCTGTGGGGATTGCCTTCCAGGAGGCTGCGGTCCATGAAGGCGCCGGGGTCGCCCTCGTCGCCGTTGCAGATGATGTAGCGCGGCGCCGGATTGGAGCGGCAGGCCGTCCACTTCACGCCCGTGGGGAAACCCGCGCCCCCGCGGCCGCGCAGGCCGGAGCGGGTGACTTCCTCGACCACCTGCTCGGGCTTCATGCCGCCCAGCACCCTGGCCAGCGCGGAATAGCCGCCGACCATCAGGTAGTCCTCGATCCGCTTGGGATCGATGCGGCCGTTATTCCCAAAGAGGATGCGCTGCTGCTTGGCGTAGAACGGGACCTCGTCCTCGGTGCGGACCTCCTTGCCGGTGGCGGGATCGACGTACAACAGCTTCTCCACCGGCACGCGGCCATTGGTGACGCTGTTGACGACGGCCGCGACGTCGCGGAGGCTGACCTGGTTGTAGAAGGTCCCCTCGGGCCAGACGATCATGAGCGGGCCGCGCTCGCAGAAGCCGTGGCAGCCGGTGCTCTTGACGTCGATCTTCCCTTGCAGGCCGCGCTTGGCCAGTTCCTTGTGCAGGCCGTCCAGCACGTCGTGGGCGCCGGCCGCCGAGCAGCCGCTGCCCGCGCACACCGTCAGGCAGGGCCGCTTGGGGTCCTGCTGGGAACGGCAACTGGCGCGATACGATTCCAGTTCGTTAAGCGAGTTCAGCCGCGGCATCGCGATCTCCTGTCTTCGGTGCATACCTCTTGAGCAGTCCGCGCACCTTCGCCTGGGTGAGATGAGGATGGGTATTGGTGTCCACGCGCACCACCGGCGCCAGGCCGCAGCAGCCGATGCAGCGCACGGCCAGGACGGTGAACTGCTTGTCTTGGGTGGTGCCGGCGGCGGGCAGCTTCAATTCCGTAAGCACGCGATCGAGGACCCGCGGCGCTCCGCGCACGTGACAGGCGGTGCCCAGGCAGACTTGCAGCAGATGCTTCCCGCGAGGTTTCAGGCTGAAGCAGCGATAGAAGGTCGCTACCTGGTAGACCTCGGTCATGGGGATGCGCAGCTTGCGCGAGACGCGCCGCAAGATGTGCTCCGGCAGGTAATAGTAGGCGGCTTGGACCTCCTGGAGGATGGCGATCAGATTGGACCGCCGCTCATCGAATCCATCCAGGAGACGTTCGACCTGCTGTGGATCGACTTGACTGGTAGCCATAACCCTTCTTCTCGGGTGCTCGACTGTGGCGCTCCAGCTTTTTTGGCCACAGGTTGCTGGAAGCATTCCCTCGGCCACTGCCGGCAGCGCGTCTGCGCCCGCCATGTGGCAGCGGCCCAAAAACTTACGCCGAAGCTGTCGGCTTCGGCGTAGGCGGCTCATGGGTCAAAACTAATCTTCTCCATGGGGCAGGTGGCGCACCCGCCACCTGCCCGCAAGGGAATCTGGAGTGGTTCCTTCATAAAGTGTCTTCCTTCACTCCTTCGGACTTCTCCGCCACAAGATCCGCTTGGGCGGCCAGCTATACACCTCGCGTTGGAACGCCTCGCTGTCCTTTGCATCGTTGGGAGTGGGAACCGGAGAGTTCTCGTTTTCTTGCGGCTGCTTCAGCTCCTGAAGCAGCAGCTCGAGCTGCTCTCGCCTGGTGGGATCGCTCAATCGCTCGATGAGCTCGGACCGGTGCATCTGGCCCTTTCCCTGGCACAAGGGACAGCAGAGATAACGTCCTTCTTCGATCGCCATGGGTCCTCGATGAGCCCGTTGCCTACTGGTGGATCGTGAAAGAACCAATTGCAGGCCCGCGCTCACGGGCGAGGGAAAGGGGGGCGACGCCAACGCGCCACCGCGTTCCATGAGCTACTTTTCCATTTGGGGACGCCGGTCGGCTGTGATGGGTGTCACCTCGCTACGTGATTCGAGGGCGGGGAGGGACGCTGCGATCGGGGAGGAACGGCGGTAACCCGAGGTCACTCCGAAGGTACCGAGAGGTCACGGAAACACTTGTTGCCACCGGGGAGGTCTGATATCAGTTGCATGATGGCGACCGTCCCGGACAATATGGAGACCATGGACCCGATGTCGCGGGAACGGCGAGCGGCCCGGCGGTTTCGCATGAAACTGCCCGTGACCGTCCGCTCGTTCGACGGGGTAGCGGTCTCGCTGCACGGGATGACCCACGACATCAGCGAGAGCGGGGTGCTGTTCTTCATCAGCAGCCGCCCGCGGGAGCATGCTCCCATCGAGTTCATGGTCGAGCTCCCCTCCGAGGTCACGATGACCGATCCCATGCGCGCCACGTGCAAGGGGAGGGTGGTGCGGGTGATCCAGGATCAGCTCTCCGATGGCTTCGGCGTGGCCGCCACCATCGAGGGGTTCACGTCGTTCATCCGGCTCTCCGGCGCCCCGCCCATCTTTTCGGCCTGAAGCCACCCGCAGCGGACCGGGGCATCCTCAAACGAATAGCATGACTTACAATGCTGGCCGCGCCCCATGTCACTTGACAGGACCGACGCGCAGTGGAAGATCACGCGCAGCTTCGCCCGCTTCGCGCTGCAGGTGCCGGTCTCGGCGATGATGAGCGAGAGTGCCTCCATCCCGGTCTCGTCGGGGCGGACGCGGGACATCAGCCTGGGCGGCCTGGGCGCTTTCCTGGAGCCTCCGGTCGCGGTCGGGCAGAGGTTGTGGGTGGAGTTCCGCTTGCCACCGGCGTCGGCCGCCATGCGCATCTTGGGCAAGGTGCAACACGACTACGGCGGGCGCTTCGGCTTTCAATTCCTGAACATCACCCCGGAGCAGCAGGACGAGATCCGCCAAGCCTGCCAGGGCCTGGCGAACGTGTAGCGATTTCGCAGGCGTCGCAGGCTCTGCTAGGCTTGCGGACATGAAACCTGCTGTCAGCGAGCCTCGCTATCTGTTCTCCGAAGAAGACGCGGCCCGGCGCAGCCCGATCGCCAAACAGTTCCTGGAGACCCGGCGCAAGCTGAACCTGATCGTCAACGCCGCTGATAACAACCTGGTCAAGCGCTACTACAACCTGGACCACAACACCTACCTGGAGGGCGCGGTCCCGGCCAAGTTCAAGGAGCTGATGGGGCTGGTGGTCTCGGCGGGACTGCGCTGCGACGACTGCATCCACTACCACGTCATCCAGTCGTTCCGGCTGGGTGCGACCCGTAACGAGCAGGAGGAGGCGTTGAACGTGGCCCTGGTGGTGGGCGGAAGCATCGTGATCCCCCACCTGCGGCGGGCGTACGCACTGCTGGCGGAGTTGTACGAAGCCGCCTAGCGGGCCACCGCCGGCCGGGCGTGACCGGTGATCATGCTTTTCGCCATGTCGGAGGCCTTATCGGCGTTGGCCAGCAGTACGCTGACCTGCCACATCTCGTTCTCGGAAAGCGTACTCTTGAAAGCGGGCATGCCGCTCAGTCGGATGCCGTTCGCCACCTTCCAGTAGGTCTCACCCGGAGGATCGTCGGTCACGCCCTTGCCCTTGAAGAGCTGTGGGGGGTGCGGGAACATGCCCTTGGCGATGACCGGCATGGGCTTGCCCGGCGCTCCGTGGCATACCGCGCAGTGATCGCTGTAGACCATGGCGCCCGCCATGTAGGTGGTCTCGTTGGCAGGCACGGGGACATTCTGGGGCATCTCCTTCTCGAGACGCGCGTGCAGGGCCATCCTCGCCAGGCGCTTTTCGAAGGGCATGGCCGGCGCGGACGCCGCCACCGGCGCCATCCCGGCCCTGAAATAGCCGTACACCACGACCAATACCAGCAAGACGCCAACGACCACTCCCAGCAGGAATCTCTTCACGTGCGCTCTCTTTCGTCCTTATGCCGATGCCGACAAGGGCGTCGATGCTCTTGTTCTGCCTGTCACTTCGGTGGGTTGGTCACGGAATTCAGCCGGCCGCCGCCAATCGGCATGGGCCGTCCGAAGACGATCTCCAGTTCGCTGTAACGGGGGAGCGAGACGTCGCGGCCGTGGCCGCCCATGAACATCGCCAGGCCCAAGGGGATGCTTACGTAGGGCGCGACCGCGTGGGTCGCAAGCTCGACCACCTCATCGGCCACCTGTTGCGATGCCAAGCCAACTCCGAAGTCTTTCATGGTCTGTTTGGCGCCGCGTCCTTTGCCGTGCAGGCCGCCCTCATCATCGATCGAGCCGACGGCTTTGGCATCGAGGGCCGTGCCCACCACGGACGCCGCGACCTTCTCGGCGTTCCCGTTCGGCAACACCAGCCGGTCGAAGACCAGATGCACGGAGCCGGCGCGGTTCAGCCGCCGCGGCGGCACAACTTTCCCAATGTGTCCCTCGAGCGTGCTGCCTTCCGGCAAAAGGAGCTGGCCGTCATGCACGACCGGTTCCAGTACGCGGGCGTGGAAGATATCGCCCGGTTTGTTCTCCGACGCACTCAATGGCTCCAGCAGCAGCAAGCGGGCGTGGGTACCGGAGGGGATCGCCGCCACATCCAGGGGGCCCGGCTTGGGCTCGGCGGGATCCGGCGGCAACTGGATGGTGAGCGGCTGTTCCAGTTCGACGCTCACCTGGGGATGGCGGTACTGCTGCACCTGCTTCCCTCCGTGCCGGACCGACTCGATCTTGCCCACGCCGGGCGCCATCCTAGCGTAATCGCCGGCAGTGGCGCCGCCGACCTCCACCTGGTCACCCTTGGTGTGCAGCTGCAGCACCTCCCCTGCAGCGATGAACTTCAACTGGACCGGCTGAGGGTTCCCCGCCGAAGGCGTAAGCACTGCGGACTGAAAGGTGACGTCGTAGTCGAACTTGCGGTTCAGCCCCAGGCTGCGAACGGTCTGCAGGTGCTCGACAAAACCTTTCTTCTGGACCTTGTGCTTCTCCACATCCGCCACGACGGCGTGGACGTGACTGCCAGCGGGAATCACCTGCCGGTCGTACACGTACACCGGCCGGCTCAGCTCACCTTCGACATCGCTCCCGGCCTGCAAATGCGCGGGCTTGAGGGGGGCCGACATGGTCAGGCGCAGGATGGTGCCTGCGGGCACGACATAATCGCGGACGATGTTGGGCGCTGCCGGGGTTGCCGGGTTCTGGGCGCCGGCTGTCGCTGCGATGAGCAGCAGTGCCGCGGCGCAACAGGTGCGGGGCTTCGACGAATACATAGGGGCCTCAACTGCTTGCGGGATGGGCGGTGAAATCACCGGACCGGCCGGGACTCACATCCACTGATTGCCCTGTATGGTATCGCATTGCGAGCTGATCCGGTGCGGGGCGGCGCGATTGCCGCGATCTCGGTCCCATTTTGGCGTGCCGCCGGAAGGTGCAGCGGTTTAGTATGAAAGCTACTCCCGGTCATGATCTTCCACACCATCATCCGCGAAGCGCTGCTGGCCCTGCGACGCAACTGGATCCGCAGCCTGCTCACCATCCTGGGCATCGCCGTGGGAGTGGGAGCGTTTGTGTGCGTGGTGGCCATCGGCAATGCCGGCACCAGCCGCATCGAAGACCAGCTCCGGCAGCTGGGCGATAACTTCATCTGGATCGAGGCCGGGAGCCGGGCGCGCAGCGGGGTGCGGGTCGGATCGCGCGGCATCAAGACCCTGATCATGAACGACGCCAAGGCCATCCTGGAGCAGGTGCCCGCCATCAAGAAGGTCACTCCGAACGTGGATGGACGCGTCCAGGTCATCTACGCCGGGCTGAATTGGGGAACGATGTACCGCGGGGTGACACCGGAATTCACCGAGATCCGCCAGTGGAATGTGCGGCGCGGCGCTTTCTTCACCACGGCCGACGTGGAGTCGGCGGCGCCGGTGTGCGTCCTCGGCCAGACCGTGGTGGACAACCTCTTTCCCAACGAGGACCCGCTCGATCAGACGATCCGCGTCAAGGACTTGCCCTGCAAGGTTGTGGGAGTGTTTGAAGCCAAGGGGATGGCGGCCACGGGCGGCGATCAGGACGATTTCGTGGTCCTGCCCTACACCACGGTGCAGAAGCGGATCACCGGAACCTTCTGGCTGGATGACATCTTCTGCTCCGCCACCTCGCGGGAAGCGATGCCGGAAGCTACCCGGGAGATCATCGCGCTCATGCGGGAGCGGCACCACATCCCGCCCGGCGGGGACGATGACTTCAACATCCGCAGCCCGGAAGACGTGATCCAGGCGCAGCTGGCCACCAGCCGCGTCCTGACCTTGCTGATGGCCAGCATCGCTTCCCTGTCGTTGCTGGTGGGCGGCATCGGCATCATGAACATCATGCTGGTGTCGGTGACGCAGCGCACGCGAGAGATCGGGGTGCGCCTGGCCCTGGGCGCCACCGAATGGGACGTGCAGTTGCAGTTCCTCAGCGAAGCCCTGGTCCTGAGCGCCCTGGGGGCATTCTTCGGCCTGCTGGCCGGACTAGGGTCTTCGGTGCTGGTGCAGCGGGTCTTCCAGTTCCCTACCAAGCTGACGCCCCAGATCCTGCTCATCGGGAGCCTCTTCTCCGCCGTGATCGGCTTGCTCTTCGGCTTTTACCCCGCGCGCAAGGCCTCCCGGCTGGACCCGGTCGAAGCCCTCCGCTACGAATAGGCGCCCGCTACCTGAGCAATACCCTCCACCGGTTGCAAGACGCTTTACATTTGCGGGATTCGCGTCTAGTGTTCTGCACCGGATCGGTTGCAACTGTGGATGTATCGCGCTTCGATATAGCGCGTTCGCCGTGGGAGCTGCATGCAGACAAGCCAACTGCAGATGGTGGACCAGTGCCGCACGTGCAGGCTGCGCGGCAGCGGGTTCTTCTGCGACCTGTCACCGGCCTGCGTGGCCGCCTTCGAGGCCATCAAGATCACGATCCCCTATTACGCGGGGGCGCTCCTCTTCGCCCAAGGCGAAAAGCCCCGGGGCGTGTATGTGCTGTGTCAGGGGCGAGTGAAGCTGACCATCGGATCCGGCGACCGGGTGCTGGTCGCCGCCATGTGCCTGCCCGGGCAGATCCTCGGGCTTCCTTCCTGCATCTCGAACCATCCCTATGCGTTCACCGCGGAAGTGATGGAGCCGTGCCAGGTGAACTTCGCCCGCCGTGAAGACTTCATGCGCTTCCTGGAACACCAGCCGGAGGCGAGTGCCCGCGCCGCGCAACGGGTGGGTGAGAACCTCCACGACGTGCTGAACCTGATCCACACCATCGGATTGGCGCACTCGGCCACCGAGCGCCTGGCCCGGTTCTTTCTGCTCCTGTCCAGCCATGGCGACACCCAGGACCGGAGGATGCGGCTGCGCCTGGCCTTCACCCAGCGGGAGCTGGCCCAGACCATCGGAGCGACCCGCGAGACCGCCTGCCGGGTGCTGAACATCTTCAAGAGGATGAAGGTCGTGACCCTGGAGGGCTCCACCGTCGTGATCCGGGACCGGGCTGCGCTCCGTGAATTAGCGCGCGTCGACACCATCCAGGGCTGAGCCCTCGTTGAGCCACTCCCCGCCGCTGCGGTATGCTCTCCAGTTTTGCGGAGGTCCGGCTCGAGGGCGATTTGCTCTAAGGAGGCACACGTGCGTCACCTTCGTTCGTCTTTTTGTATCTTTGCCTTTTTGCTCACATTCATGGCTGCGGCGGCCGCCCAACAGCAGCCGCTCACCCTGGAGTGGATGTCCAGCGAGGCCGCGGCCGGGGTCGCCCGTGTCCCCTCTCACGTCTGGCTCGACGACAATACAGCCCTGATCTACGACACCCGCCGCCCCGCGGCGCAGCGGACCTTCGAGCGGCTGGACCCAGCTCGCGGGACCCGCAGCCCGGCGCTCGACATGACGAAAGCCGTCACCACCATCAAGGCCATGGGGCCGAACCTGGTGGAGCGAGACGTGCTTGGATGGCCTGGTTCGTTCGACCGCCAGGGACAGAAAGCGCTCTACGTCATCAAGGGTGATGTCTTCGTCTTGGACCTTCCCTCCAGCACCTTCGCCCGCCTCACCAATACGGCTGAGGAGGAGAAGAACGCCGAGTTCTCCCCTGACGGCCGCATGGTGGCGTTCGTCCGCAAGAACGATCTCTATGTGTGCGACCTGGCCAAGCAGGAGGAAAAGCGCCTGACCCGCGACGGCTCCGACACCATCCTCAACGGCACCCTGTCCTGGGTGTACTGGGAGGAGATCTTCGGCCGCCACGACATCGCCTTCTGGTGGTCCCCGGACTCAAAGTCCATCGCCTATCTCCAGACCGACGAATCGCCGGTGCCGGTGAGCACGTTCGTGGACTTCGCGCCGGTGAGCCAGCGCCTCATCCGGCAGCCGTATCCCAAGGCCGGGGACCCGGATCCCAAGGTGCGGGTGGGCATCATCGATGTCGCCGAGACGAACACCCACTGGGTCAGCATCTCCGACCGGCCGTTCGAATGGATCCTGCGGGTGAACTGGCTGCCTGACTCCAGCCGCATCAGCGTCTCCACCATGAACCGTGCCCAGACGGAGCTGGATCTGTACTTCGCGGGCCGCAGCGGGGGCGCCGCCCAGCACGTGCTGACCGAGACCGATCCGGCGTGGGTGAACGTCCATGACGATCTGCGCTTTCTACCCGACGGCAAGCACTTTTTGTGGGCCTCCGAGCGCGACGGCTACATGCATCTGTACCGCTATCGCATGGACGGGACGCTGGAGAACCAGATCACCCGCGGCGAGTGGGCCGTGGCCTCCTCCGGCGGGGTGGCGTTTTGGGTGCACCAATCGGTGGTCGGCGTGGACGCGAAGAATGACTGGGTCTACTTCACCGCCTTGAAGGACTCGTCGATCGAGCGGCACCTGTACCGCATTCATTCCAACGGCAGCGGCATGCAGCGCATCGATACCGAAGCCGGCACCCACGGCATCAGCATGTCGCCCGACACCCATTTCTATTTCGATACTCTCTCCGACATCCGCACTCTTCCCAGCCTGCGGCTGAACACCGCCGAGGGAAAGGTCAAGGAGGTTATTGCACCCGGCCGCCCCGAGCTCCTGGCGGGCCTCGACCTGCAGTATCCCGAGCTGCTGACCATCCCCGCCGCCGACGGCTTCCCCATGCCGGCACAGATCCTGAAGCCGAAGGGCTTCGACCCCGCCCGCAAGTACCCTGTGATCCTGCAGATCTACGGAGGGCCCTCGGCTCCGACGGTCAAGAACCAGTGGCCGTCAGGCATTTTCCTCGCCAACCTGCTGCTGCGGGAGGGTTACGTCGTGGTGGGCCTCGATAACCGGTCCGCCACCGCCATCAGCAAGAAGCTGGAGAACACCATCCTGCTGCAATCGCCGGAGCCTGAAACCGCCGACCTGCTGGCCGGCGTGCGCTGGCTGAAATCGCAACCCTGGGTGGATGGCAGCCGCGTCGGGGTCTCGGGCTGGAGCGGCGGCGGCACCATGACCCTGAGCCTCATGACCCATTCGCAGGAGTTCAAAGCCGGGATCGCGGGCGCTCCGGTCACCGATTGGCGCTATTACGACAGCAAGTGGGCCGAGGCCTTCATGAAACTGCCGCAGGAACATGCCGACGCCTACGACCGCACCTCCCTGGTCAAGCACGCCGGCGATCTGCACGGCAGCTTGCTTCTGATCTACGGGACCTACGATGACAACGTGCATCCGCAGAACGAGGAGGCATTCATGGATGCCCTGATCAAGGCGGGCAAGCCGTACCAGGTCATGCTCTACCCCATGCGCAAGCACGGCTTCGCGGACCGCCCGGCGCGCCTCCACCGCGACCGCGCTATCCTCGACTTCTGGAAGAAGAACCTGTAAACCACGAACAAGAAAACCGCGCTCCGAGCGACGCCTCGGAGCGCGACTCTCTTGCCAGCGAACTATTTAGGGAACCTTGGCCCGCTTTCTTCATCGAATCTGTATGCCTGAACTGGCTGCTATCTTTGCCGGCGGATGTTTCTGGTGCCTGGAAGCCGTCTTCCAGCGGGTGACTGGGGTGAAGTCGGTCGAATCCGGCTACATGGGCGGACACGTCAAGAACCCGGCTTACCGCGAGGTCTGCGCCGGGACTACCGGCCACGCCGAGGTGGTGCGCGTCACCTTCGATCCCGCCGAGGTCAGCTACGAGGACCTGCTGGAGGTCTTCTTTGCCATTCACGACCCCACGACTCTCAACCAGCAAGGCAATGACGTCGGCACCCAGTACCGCTCCGCCATCTTCTATCTCGATGACGAACAGCGGAGCCTGGCCGAAAAGGCGATCGCGGAATTGGAGGAGGCGCACGTCTGGCCGGACCCGGTGGTCACCGCGGTCGAGCCCGCGGGTCCGTTCTATCGCGCCGAGGACTACCACCAAGACTATTTCGCCAACAATCCCGGCCAGTCCTATTGCCAATTCATCGTGGCGCCCAAGGTCCGCAAGTTCCTGAAGACCTTTCCGGAGAAGGTGAAGGCTTAGCCCTTCTCCCGGAGCTTCCACCCGATCTGGCGCAGCATACCGAGCAGCAACTGGGCATCGAGCGCTTCCATGTCCAGCCGCCGCACCAGGCGCCGGATCTTCAGCTCGTTGACGGCCGCGGTCCGCAGCTTGATGTAGCCGCTGAGGCGCAGGTTCTCGAGCAGCAGCTCCGTGAAACGCTCCACCGTGCCGGCGCTCGCTTTTTGCCGCTGCTCCGCGCTAGCCGCGCCCGCCTGGCGCGAAAGCTCGTAGAGACAAACCGCCACGGCTTGCCCCAGGTTCATGCTGCCGCGCTGTTCGAGAGTGGGGATGCGCATCAGCCAGTGGCAGTGGCTGAAATGGTCGTTGGAGAGACCTTTCTTTTCGGAACCGAACAGGAGAGCGACCGGGCCGCTGTCCAGCCGCTTGCGGATCAGTCGGGCGGCTCGCGGCAGGGGCTTCAGGGGATGCTCCAGCTGTCGCCGGGCGCCCGCCGTCGTCCCCACCACCAGCGAGCAGTCGCCGATCGCGTCGGCCAGCGACCGAAACACTTCCGCTTTCGCTAGCAAATCCGACGCTCCCACCGCTGAGCGGGCTCCGCGGAACGACGGTTCATACGGCCGCACCAGCCGCAGCCGCGACACACCGAAGTTACCCATGGCCCGCGCCGCCGCCCCGATGTTCAGGGGATTACGTGTCTCCACCAGCACCACACGCAGGTTGTCGAGATGGCTCTTGTCGGACACCGGCGGCCATTCTACCCGCCGGCGATGGCGCCGATGATCAGGAACGGCTCCTTCCCCGACGTGATGGCCTCGGGCAGCGGTGTGTCCGGCGATTCCAGCGACCAATCCTCCTCGCACACGTAATAGCGCAGGAAGTCCCGGCGTTTCTTGGTCACATGGTCGCGGATGGTGCCGCACAACACCGGGTACCTGGCCTCCAGCGCGTCCAGCACGGCGCGTTGCGTGACCGGCGGCGCGACTTCGAGCTTCACCTCGCCCTCGACTTTGGCCAGCGTCCGCAGGTGCGCCGGAATGACCACCCGGATCATGGCAGCGCCTGCGCCTCCACCGAGAGCACACCCGGCAGGTCGTGCACGATGGCGGTCCAGCTGTCGCCGCCGTCGGCCGAGGCGTACACCTGCCCGCCGGTGGTGCCGAAGTAGATGCCGCAGGGATCCAGCGTGTCCACCGACATGGCGTCGCGCAGTACGTTCACGTAGCAGTCCTTTTGCGGCAGGCCCTTGGTCAGCGGCTCCCACTCGTTGCCGCCCTTGCGGCTGCGATAGACACGCAGCTTCCCCTCGAGCGGGAAATGCTCCCCGTCGCTCTTGATGGGGACCACGTAGATGGTCTCCGGCTCGTTGGCGTGGACGTCGATCACGAACCCGAAATCGGTGGGCAGGTTGCCGCTCACTTCGTGCCAGTTCTCGCCCGCGTCGTCGCTGCGCATCACGTCCCAGTGCTTCTGCATGAACAGCACGCCCGGTTTCTTGGGATGCATGGCGACGTGGTGCACGCAGTGCCCGACCTCGGCGTTCGGGTCCGGGATGTACTGCGACTTGAGCCCGCGGTTGATCGGCTTCCAGGTCGTTCCGCCGTCGTCGGTGCGAAAGGCGCCGGCGGCCGAGATGGCGATGTACATCCGCTTGGAATTGCTGGGATCGAGGATGATGGTGTGCAGCCCCATGCCGCCGGCGCCCGGCGACCACTTGGGCCCGGTGCCGTGGCCGCGCAGCCCGGCCAGCTCGTGCCAGCTGGTAGCGCCGTCGGTCGAGCGGAAGATGGCGGCGTCCTCCACCCCGGCATAGACCGTGTCCGGATCGGTCAGCGACGGCTCCAGGTGCCACACCCGCTTGAACTCCCACGGATGCTGCGTGCCGTCGTACCACTGGTGCGTGGTCAGCGGCTTGCCGGTCTCCGGGGAAGTGTCGTAGACGAACTTGTTGCTCTGGCCGGCGGGCGGGCCGTACGGCTCCGGCATCTTCTCGCCCCCCGGCGTCTCCCAGGTCTTGCCGCCGTCGCTCGAGCGCTGGATGATCTGCCCAAACCATCCGCTGGTCTGCGACGCGTAGATGCGCTTGGGGTCCGCCGGCGATCCCTTCAGATGGTAGAGCTCCCAGCCCGCGAACAGCGGGCCGCTGACCTCCCAGCTCTTGCGCTTCCCGTCCGACGTGAGGATGAATGCTCCCTTGCGTGTGCCTACCAGTACCCGTACTCTGCTCATCACTCGCTCCTTGCAGCGATTCCCGCTGGAGACGCGTCAGGGCGTCTCATGCCGCTGCGCGTCTCAGTGTCTCGATGTCGATCTTCCTCATCTGCAGCATCGCGTTCATGGCTTTTCCGGCTCTGGCGCGGTCCTTGTGAGACAGCAACTCGCCGAGGATCGTGGGGATGATCTGCCAGGAGACGCCGTACTTGTCCCGCAACCAGCCGCACATATCTTCCTTGCCGCCGCCGGCCAGGAGCTTCTCCCAGAGTTCGTCCACTTCCTCCTGCGTCTCGCAGTTGACGAAGAACGAGATCGCCGGCGTGAATGTGTATAGCGGCCCGCCGTTCAGGGCCTTGAATTCCTGCCCCTCGATCTGGAAGCTGACGCCTAACACCGTCCCGTCCGGGCCCGGCATCGTCCCCAGGATCTTCGAGTCCTTGAAGATGGAGGTGTAGAACTTCGCGGCTTCTTCAGCGTTGCCGTTGAACCACAGGAATGGAGATATCTTCTGCATGGGTCCTCCATGGGCGTGGGTGACCCACCCAAGCCCGATGTCGGCCTGGGTGGGCCGGTGGTGCTGGTTAGGCTGCTTTTGCGGCTTGGGCCCGCCACTGCTTCATGAACTGCCGCATGGCGGCGAGGTGGCCGGGAGCGCGGGTCTCCATCCAGCTCTCATACCGCTGCGCGGCCTTTTCGATGTTGGCCAGGAACGGCGGGTACACCCACTGTTGCCGGATCGCGGGCAGGATCGGCCGCACCCGCTCGAAGACGCCGAAGAACTCGCCGCTGGTCTCGAAGAACAGGTCTTCGTGCAGCAGGCCGTAGTTGAGCAGCGCGCAGGCTTGCTCCCAGTAGCTGAGAACCATCATCACGTTGGTCCCGTTCTCCGATCCCGGAGCAGCGATCTTCATATTGTCTTCGATGGTTTCCGGGAAGTAGTTCTTGAAGAACCAGTCGCGGGCCTGGCGCAGCCGGGCTTCACGGCGCTGTTCGAAGACCTGGAGGTGAAGTTGAGCTTGTTCGTGCGTAGGTTTGGATGACATCGCTTTTCGTCTCCTCTTTTCTCAGGTGGTCTGTGGTCAGGTTATTGGTTGAGAAAGTGAAGGCCCCACAACAGACAACTCATTGCCAGCGCCAGCCCCCGGTGCGGGGGAGCAGGGGCGTAGAGTCGCGCTCTCGCCACCGCCGCCGCACCTCTGCCAGGACTTCCTCGCGGTGCTTGGCCATCTCCTCGATCACCCCGCAGGATGCCCCCGTGCGTTCATGCCGTGAGCCCCAGATGAGCAGCTCCAACAGCACCGGCGCCAGGCCGATGCCCTTTTCCGTCAAACGATAGTTCACCCGGCGTCCGTCTGTCCCGTCAACCTCCGTACTGATGATCCCCGCCGCCACAAGTTTCTTTAGACGGTCGGCCAGCACATTGGTTGCAATTCCCTCCCCCGATTCCTCGAACTCCTTGAAGGTACGGAACCCTCTCACCATCAGGTCCCGGACGATCAGCAGCGACCAGTTGTCCCCGAAGATCTCCAGCGAGATGCTCACCGGGCAGCCCGACCGCCGCTTCGCTCGACGTTTCAACCGCGCCACAGTATCAAACTAACTTTCAATTTGCAAGTTATTTCTGGGAGCGCCCCCCCTTTGCAAATCAGCTGACGTCTGAGCCGCCTGGGATTGGAAACAAAGAAAGGCTCCTCAGGTAGGACTCGAACTTGAGCCGCTTGGCGGGCGTGAGCGCGGCGCGAGCCCGCCGGCGAAATCCTGAGCCCGCGAAGGACCTCTAGCAAAACGGGGCTGCGGAAAGAAATGGCTCCTCAGGTAGGACTCGAACCTACAACCCTCCGGTTAACAGCCGGATGCTCTGCCATTGAGCTACTGAGGAGTGGCGAGGACGCGTGTCCTCGACTCAAAGTATAACGTCTGATTCCGCCTTGCGTCCAATCTGATAGTCTT
>DATKKJ010000236.1 GCA_035543055.1 Terriglobales bacterium
TCAGATTTCAGATTGCAGATTTAAGATTGCGCCATGACGCCCGATGAACTGAAGCAGCGGACTAGAAGGTTTGCGGTCGGAATCATTCGTCTCTGTCGATCGATCCCTCGGACTTATGAGGCCCGTGTCATTGGTCGTCAGCTGATCCGGTCCGGCTCCTCCGTTGGCGCCAACTACAACTCTGCATGCCGGGCACGATCCCGCCCCGAATTCCTATCGAAGCTTAATATCGTGCTCGAGGAAGCGGACGAGACACTTTATTGGTTGGACTTGCTGATTGACTCCGACCTGATCCCTTCCACAAAGGTGGAGCCACTCAGGAAAGAAGCGAACGAGCTGGTGTCAATCTTCGTCGCATCACTCCGCACCGCCAAAGGCGTTGCACAATCTGAGATCTGAAATCTGCAATCTGAAATCCTCAATCGCCTACGTCCTCCCACTCGACCCAAATCCTCTGGCATTCCTCGCCGACTCCGCGAGCTCCTCGACCACCTGCACTTCGGTCGTGAGCACGGGATAGGGGATGAGGTTGGCGATCTTGTCGCCGGCGTGGATCTCGGCGGGCGTGTCGCCCAGGTTCTCCATCAGCACCTTGATCTCGCCGCGATAGCCGGCGTCGATGACACCCGCGGTCAGCGCCAGCCGCCGCGCCGCCATGGAAGAGCGGTCGCGCAGCAGCGCGCCCATGGGCTCGCCGGTCTCCGACGTCAGCTCGATGGCGATGCCGCTCAGCACCGCGGCATGCCCGCGCGGCGGGATGGTGACCG
Source organism: Terriglobales bacterium (assembly GCA_035543055.1). Taxonomy (NCBI): domain Bacteria; kingdom Pseudomonadati; phylum Acidobacteriota; class Terriglobia; order Terriglobales; species Terriglobales bacterium. The sequence goes on from DATKKJ010000236.1 coordinate 768, forward strand.
ACTCGGCCGCGTAGAGATCGTACGCCAGGTCCTCGCCGGGATGAGCGATGGTGGGCGCCTTCGCGCCGGGACGAAGAATCTTTGCTTTCAGCATGAACAAAACAAAAGCAAGTCCGATCGCAGAAGTCAGATTGCAGAAGTAGCGGATCGAGCGGTACGCAACGATGCTACAAGAATAGCAACTACTTGGTTCGCTTCATCCAACAGAAGTTCTAACTGCTTAGCGGGGAGCAATTGCGCGTGAACGATCAACTCAAGCCAGCAGACGGTCTCATCCGCTTCCTCCAGAGCGATCCCCATCTTGGCAACGAAACCGGCGTGACTTCTGCCACGCCGGGCCGCGCTGTAGTTGGCTCCAATCGATGTGCCCGACCGCAGCAATTGCCGTTTGATGACTCCGCCTTCCGCAGTTTTCGGCAGCGCCTTGCATAAACGCATGATCCGCAGCGCAAAGTCGCGGGTCCGGTCACGCAGATCGATCTTGTCGGCCATACTTCTGCAATCTTACTTCCTCGATCTTCGTTGCTTTTGCTGTTTCTTAGGCGTAGCTGACTTTGCGCTCGCCCTTGACGATCTTGCCGATGGTGTAGCCCTTCTCGCCCGTGCGCTCCAGCACTGACTGCACCTTCTTGAACTTCTTCGGCGGCACTACCAGGATCATGCCGATGCCCATGTTGAAGGTGCGCATCATCTCTTCGTGCTCGATGTTGCCCAGCTTGCGCAGGTGCTCGAAGACCGGCAGCACAGGCCACGATCCCATGCTGACCACGGCCCCCAGGCCCCGGGGCAGCACCCGCGGCAGGTTCTCGGTGATGCCGCCGCCGGTGATGTGGGCCATGGCCGAGACTGCTTCGGCATCGATCAGCTTCTTCAGCACCGGCCAGTAGCTCTTGTGGCCCTTCATCAGCTCAGCGCCCGCCTTGTTCTTCAGCTCGTTGACATAGGTGTCGGGCGAGTAGCGGGCGAAGCCGAAGAACAGCTTGCGGGCCAGGGAGTAGCCGTTGGTATGCAGGCCGAGCGAGGGCAGGCCGATGAGCACGTCGCCGGCCTCGACCTTCTTGCCGGTGATGATGCGCTCGCGCTCCACGACGCCCACGATGAATCCCGCCAGGTCGTACTCGCCGGGGGGATAGAAGCCGGGCATCTCCGCGGTCTCGCCCCCGATGAGGGCGCAGCCGTTCTGCTTGCAGGCCTCGGCGATGCCCTCGATGACCTTCTCCGCCACCTCGCCGTCGAGCCTGCCGGTGGCGAAGTAGTCCATGAAGAACAAAGGCGCGGCGCCCTGCACGGCGATGTCGTTCACGCAGTGGTTCACCAGGTCGGCGCCCACGGTGTGGTGCAGGTTCATCTCGAAGGCGATCTTCAGCTTGGTGCCCACGCCGTCCACGCTGGAGACCAGCACCGGGTCCTTGTACTTGCCGGTGTCGAGGGAGAACATGCCGCCGAATCCGCCGATGTCGCTGAGCACGCTCTTGGTGAAGGTCTTGTGGGCCAGATACTTGATGCGCTGCTTGGTGCGGTTGGCGCGGTCGATGTCCACGCCTGCATCGGCATAGGTGGCGCCGCCGGGACTCATCACTTCCTGGGCCAAGGTCTCGCTTTCCGTGGGAACATGGGGTGCGAAGAGCGACCATTCTAACATCCCGCGATTGGGCCTGCGTGGCGCGGCCACCTTCTCGGGCGGCGCATAAAGCGGGCTCCCGGACGGTGCCGCGATTTCGCCTTCGAACGGCGGGCGGCTGGCGGGCGTTTGTTATAATCGGTGAGGACGGATTCCCGCAGAAGTCGCGACTTCTGTTTCGTCTCCTGCCGTGTTGTCTTGGTCGTCGGGGAGTGGCTCAGCCTGGTAGAGCACCTGGTTCGGGACCAGGGGGTCGGAGGTTCGAATCCTCTCTCCCCGACCATTCTTGATTTCTCGCCCTCTGGAAGATCAGGTCAAAGGGCTTTCTGTAAGTGGGTGTGAGGTTTACGCCATCGGTCGAGCAGTTCAAAAGCACTTTTCGGAGCAATTCGCCCCGTTCTTCGTGTTTCCTTGTAACGTAAAGAAAATGCGCCTTGTTCGCGAGTTCTAAAATGCGCTGAGCGGACAGGACTCGTTCGGGAGTTGCGGCTGCACTGAGCCTTTCCGACGCTGCTAGCAGCTGAATTTCCTGCTCGCGGAACTCCGCCATCCTGCGCGACCAGAACTGTTCATCGATCTTGCCGTCCAGTTTGTCGTCGTACATCTGGTCCTGGATACGATGCGCCGGGAGTAGGACCGTAATTGTTTTCCCGAGGCAGCCGGGGAGGCAAAAAACGACCGCCAGATAAAGTCATGGGAGGGAACGCGAGTGCAACGAGCAGTTTACATGTCGATTCTGGCCCTTTATGTGGCCGTTTCATGTGGTCTGGGCCTCCGCTTGCGTTCTCAGGTAAATGCACGACTGCCTCGGGAACAGAGTGCGGGACTTGTGCCGATCTGGAACTACTGGCGCATGTTGCAGCTGCATCGGAAATTCTATCCGGATA
>DATKKJ010000237.1 GCA_035543055.1 Terriglobales bacterium
CGTCATCAGCATCTGCTTGCCGATCTCGACGACTTCGATCAGCTTGGTCGGGTTGGAATCGAGGTCCACCATGTTCCCCGCCTCCTTGGCCGCCTGGGTGCCCGTGTTCATCGCCACCGCGACGTCGGCCTGGGCCAGGGCCGGGGCATCGTTGGTCCCATCGCCGGTCATGGCCACCAGCCGTCCGCCGGCCTGCGAATCGCGGATCAGCTTGAGCTTGGCCTCGGGGGTGGCCTGGGCGAGGAAGTCGTCCACGCCGGCCTCGGCGGCGATCGCCGCGGCGGTCAGCGGGTTGTCGCCGGTGATCATCACGGTCTTGATGCCCATCTTGCGCAGCTGGGCAAAGCGCTCCTTGATGCCGCCCTTGACGATGTCCTTCAAATGGATCACGCCCAGCGCCCGGCCATTGCGCACCACGACCAGCGGCGTGCCGCCGGAGCGGGCGATGGTGTCCACATTGGTTTGCAGATCGGACGGAACGGGATGGCCGTTCGACCGCACCAGTGCCATCATCGTATCGGGCGCGCCCTTGCGAATACTGGTGCCGTCGAAATCCACGCCCGACATGCGCGTCTGGGCGCTGAACGGGACGAAATGCATTCCCTGGGGTGCGGCTTCGCTGGGACCGATCGTCTGTCCGCGCAGACCGTATTTCTCCTTGGCCAGCACGACGATCGAGCGGCCCTCGGGGGTCTCGTCGGCCAGGGAGGCCAGCTGGGCCGCCTCGGCCAGCTCCCTGGCCGGGACCCCGCCGACGGGGATCAGCTCGACCGCCTGGCGGTTGCCCAGGGTGATCGTGCCGGTCTTGTCGAGCAGCAGCACATCCACGTCGCCGGCGGCTTCCACCGCCCGGCCCGACATGGCGATCACGTTGCGCTGGATCATGCGGTCCATGCCGGCGATGCCGATGGCCGAGAGCAGGCCGCCGATGGTGGTCGGGATCAGGCAGACCAAGAGAGCCACCAGCACGGTGATGGTGATGGGCGTACCCTGCCCGGCGACCCCCACGCTGTACAGCGAGTAAGGCAGCAGCGTGGCGCACACGATCAGGAAGATGATCGTGAAGCCTGCCAGCAGGATGTCGAGGGCGATCTCGTTGGGCGTCTTCTGGCGCTTGGCACCTTCCACCAGGCTGATCATACGGTCGAGGAAACCCTCGCCGGGGTCGGCGGTGACGCGCACCACCAGCCAGTCAGAGAGCAGGCGCGTCCCGCCGGTGACCGCGCTGCGGTCCCCGCCCGCTTCACGGATCACGGGCGCGCTCTCGCCGGTGACGGCGCTCTCGTCGACCGAGGCGACGCCTTCGACGATCTCGCCATCGACCGGCAGGACGTCGCCGGCCTCCACCAGGAAGATGTCGCCCTTGCGCAGGACCGTCGAGGCGACCAGCTCGAATTTGGCCTGGCGATTCGAGCCGTGCAGCTTCTTGGCCTGGGTCGTCTGGCGGGTGCGGCGCAGGGCTTCCGCCTGGGCCTTGCCGCGCCCTTCGGCCACGGCTTCGGAAAAGTTGGCGAACAGCACGGTGAACCACAGCCACAGGGCCACCCCGCCGATGAAACCGGCCGGCGCTTCTCCCTTACCAAACAAGGCCTGGATCCATAAGACGGTGGTCAGCACGCTGCCGACTTCCACCACGAACATGACGGGGTTGCGAACCATCTTGCGCGGGTCGAGCTTGACGAACGAATCCAGCACGGCGCGCTGGTACAGCTCCGGCCGAAACACGGATCGTTTTTTGAGTTGAATGGTCATTCTTAATCCAATCTAGTGAAAAATCATTAAATGCTCTACGATCGGCCCCAGCGCCAGGGCGGGCAGGAAGCCCAGCGCCCCGACGATCACTACGACGGCGATCAGCCAGACGACGAAGAGCGGCGTGTGGGTGGCCAGCGTCCCCGCCCCGGCCGGGACCTTCTTCTTCAGTGCCAGCGAGCCGCCAATGGCCAAAGCCGGGATCGCCAGCCAGTAGCGGGCGAAGAACATGATGATGCCCAGCGCCGTATTGTAGAACGGGGTGTTCACGCCGAGTCCCGCAAAGGCGCTGCCGTTGTTGGCGGTCGCCGACGAGAAGGCGTACAGGATTTCGGTAAAGCCGTGCGGGCCGGGGTTGAGAACGCCGGCCTGACCGGCGGGGGTCATCACGCCGACCGCGGTGCCGACCAGGGCAGTAAAGACCGGGATGAGCAGGATCAGCGAGGCCATTTTCATCTCGTAGGATTCGATCTTCTTCCCCAGGTACTCGGGCGTGCGCCCGACCATCAGCCCGGCGACGAAGACCGCCACGATGACGAAGGCCAGCATGCCGTACAACCCGGAGCCGACGCCGCCATAGATGACCTCACCCAGGTGCAGCAGCCACATGGGGATCATGCCGCCGATGGGCATGTTCGAATCGTGCATCGAGTCGACCGAGCCGTTGGAGGCGGCCGTCGTGGCGGTGGCCCACAAAGCCGAATTGGCCACGCCGAAGCGCACCTCCTTGCCCTCCATGTTCCCACCCGGATTGATATTGCTCTGCCGGATGTCGACGCCCAGGGCGGCGATGGTCGGGTTGCCAGTCTGTTCGGCCCACACCTCGACTCCCAACAGCACCACAAAGATCAGCGTCATGGACGCCAGGATGGCCCAACCCTGGCGCGTATCTCCAACCATCTTGCCGAAGGTGTAGCACAAGGCGGCCGGGATGAGCAGGAGCGAGAGCATCTCGAGGAAATTGGAGAGCGGGGTCGGGTTCTCGAAGGGATGCGCCGAGTTGACGTTGAAGAAACCGCCGCCGTTGGTGCCGAGCTGCTTGATGGCGATCTGCGAAGCCGCCGGACCGACGGCCAGCACCTGCTGCGTCACTGCGCTGCCGCTGGCGTCGGTCGCCGGCTGCAGCAGCGCCACGGTTTTGTAGGCGCTGAAGGTCTGCACCGTGCCCTGCGAGACAAGCACGAGAGCCAGGATCAGGGCCAGCGGCAGGAGGATGTAGAGGGTGGTGCGGGTTAAATCCGTCCAGAAGTTGCCGACGGTCTTGGCGGTGTGGCGGGCGATGCCGCGGATCATGGCGACCAGCACGGCCATGCCGGTGGCTGCCGAGACGAAGTTCTGGGTGGTCAGGGCCAGCATCTGGGTCAGGTAGCTCATCGTCACCTCGCCGCCGTAGCCCTGCCAGTTGGTGTTGGTGGCGAAGCTGACCGCGGTGTTCCAGGACGAATCCGGCGAGACCGCCCCGAAGCCCTGCGGGTTGAGCGGCAGGAAACCCTGGATGCGCTGCAGGGCGTACACGACCAGCAGCCCCAGTCCGTTGAAGAGCATCACGGCGATGGCATACACCTTCCAGTTCATCTCTTCGTCCGGGTGCACGCCGCACAGGCGGTAGATCAGCCGCTCGAGCGGGCGCAGGAGCGGGTCGAGGAAGGTGCGCTCCCCCTGGTAGACTTTCGTCATGAAAAGCCCCAGCGGTTTGGCGAGGGCGATCAAGACCACCATGTACAAGATGAGCTGCAGCCAACTGAAGATATTCATTCGAACCACTCCGGTTTCAGCAGGGCAATGACGAGATAGATAAACAGGGCCAGGGTAACCAGGCCGGTAATGAGATACATCAGGTTCATTTTTTACCCTCCATCATCCGCTCACAGAATACAATAAAGCCCCAGCTGAGCAGTACAAACAGGATGGTCAAACCAACGTAAAGGAGATCGGTCATATACTTGCCTCCATGAAGGACTGAATTACGACAAAATTATATTGACTTGGAAGTCAAAAAAAGAACAAGCCGGCCGGGGAGAAAGTCAAGAAACCATCAAAGACAGGGGCGCAGCCTCCATCGAAAGTAGGGTATGGGGCGGGTTATAATAAGTTGTCCGAGACAGCCAGGAAACGGAGAGCGAACGTGAAACGGTCCGAGATCAATGCCATCATGCAGAACGCCGACGACTTCATCCGCGGCCGCGGGTTCTATCTGCCCCCCTTCGCCTACTGGACGCCCGAGGATTGGTCGCAGAAGGGCGAGGAGGTGAGCGAGATCGTGGAAAACAACCTCGGCTGGGACATCACCGATTTCGGCAAAGGCGATTTCCGCAGCTTCGGCCTGTTCCTGTTCACCATCCGCAACGGCAATCCGACGAACTGGCAGACGAAGACCGGCAAGCTTTACGCCGAAAAGCTCATGATCGTGGAGGAAGGCCAGATCACACCCATGCACTTCCATTGGAGTAAAATGGAGGACATCATCAACCGCGGCGGCGGCAGACTGGCAATCCAACTTTATCATGCCTCACCGGACGAGGAGCTGGACAGCAAAAACGAGGTGCACGTATCCATCGACGGAACGCGGCGCGCGGTCAAAGCGGGTGGAGTCCTCAGGCTGGAAGCTGGGGAAAGCATCACTCTCGAGCAGCGCTGCTATCACAAATTCTGGGGCGAGGGACGGGTCCTGATCGGCGAGGTCTCGATGGTCAACGA
>DATKKJ010000238.1 GCA_035543055.1 Terriglobales bacterium
CGATCGCACCGGGCATCGCTTCTGGAACGAAGGCAATGGCGATTAGAATCAGAGAGGGGAGCGCATGCAGATGCTGGTGATCAGTCTCGTGCTCCAACCAGCCGCTGGCGCCGATCCAGCCGATGCCGGCCAGCGGCGCCAGCGCCCGACGGTGGACGGGCTCTTCATGAGCCTGATCCTGCTGGCGATCGCAGGAGTGTTCCTGCTCAACGCCGGCGTCCAGGCACGGGCCTTGGGGCTGGCGCCGCGTCTCGGTAAGAAGCTGGAGGGGGCAAAGGCATAGCGGTGGCCCACAGCACCACCATTCCGGCGCAAGAGGCGGCGCAGAAGCGCGCCGGCGCGCCCGCAGGCGGCAGCGGCTGGCTGCTGCCCTCGGCATCGCTGTGGTGGCGGGAGATCGTCCGCTTCTACCGGCAGCGGAGCCGCGTCATCGGAGTGATCCTCTCGCCGCTGCTGTTCTGGCTGGTGATCGGCTCCGGGTTCGGTACCTCGTTCCGCAGCCAGGATGGCGCCGGCCATTACCTGGAATATTTCTTTCCCGGCGCCCTGACCATGATCGTGCTCTTCACCTCCATCTTCGCCATGATGTCGGTGATCGAGGACCGCAAGGAAGGATTCCTCCTCTCCGTGTTGGTCGCTCCCATCAGCCGCACCGTGATCGTGCTGGGAAAGGTGCTGGGCGGGACGACCCTGGCGGCCCTGCAAGGACTCATCTTCCTGATATTTGCGCCCTTCATCGGGGTGCATCTTGGGCTGGCACAGTTCGGGCTGGTGGTGGTGATCACCTTGCTGCTGTCGTTCGCCCTCACTGCACTGGGATTCGCCATCGCCTGGAAGATGGACTCGACCCAGGGGTTCCACGCCATCGTCAACCTGCTGCTGATCCCGCTCTGGCTGCTGTCCGGAGCGTTGTTTCCGCTGAGCGGGGCGTCCGGGTGGATCAGGGTTGTGATGCGCGCCAATCCGCTCACCTACGGCAACGAAGGCATCCGCGCGGTGCTCTTTCCCGGCAGCTCCGCGGCCGAGTTTCCGGTCGCCACCTGTCTCTGGGTGCTGTTGGGGTTCTCCGTAGCGGTCTTTTCGGTCGCATTCTTCCTGGCCAACCGGCGGAGCACCAAACCAGCTGCGTGATGCCCGACTACGCGATCTTCCCTGCCCTGAACGCCGGCCTGAACGCCACCAGCGCCGTGCTGATCACGACCGGCATCGGGCTGATCCGGGCGGGCAGGCGAACGGCGCATCGCGGCGTAATGATCGCCGCCGTCGTGTCCTCCACATTCTTTCTGGCTTCTTATCTTTATTACCACTACCACGTGGGATCGGTGCGGTTCACCGGCCAAGGATGGATCCGGCCGCTGTACTTCGCCATCCTGTTCACCCACACCGTGCTGGCGGCAACGGTGGTGCCGCTGGTGATCGTCACCCTGGCGCGCGCCTTGGGCGGGCGCTTGGACCGCCACAAGGCCATCGCCCGCTGGACCTATCCCCTCTGGCTGTATGTTTCCGTCACCGGGGTGGTGATCTACTTCATGCTGTACCGGCTGTATCGGTGAGCAGCATTCCGTGCTCGGTACTCAGTACCCAGTTTCACTATGTCAACGGTCAGGCTGAAGATCGATATTTCCGGCACCGCCGGGAACGACGCATGGCGTCGGATCAAGCATTTCGATGAGATCCAAAGCGCTGCCTTCGGGCCGGAGTACGGCTCAAGCGGCGAGTGCAGGCATCCGGCTGGGACATTGCATCCAAAAGGCGAATGGCGCGGCGCCTTGATCCGCCTGCAAACCCCACTGCTGGCGCAGTATGCGGTCTCGCACTACCTGCAACAGCCTGGGGTCCTGGACGCCGACGTGGAGTAGTCCCAAAGAGGAAGTCGTTTGGAAACATCGAGCACACCAGCAACGGACACCAAGAAGCACGGGCACATGTCGACCCGCACCAAGGTCATCTTCTGGCTGACCGCCTGGGCCATCGTGCTGATGCCGTTTCTGTTCTGGCGCAGCACATGGTTCGGTCGCCCGCTCAGCGAGCGCGCGGTCTCGGAGTATTTGGCCGACAGCAGCAAACCGCGCCACATCCAGCATGCCCTGGTGCAGGTGGGCGAACGTATGGCGCGCAAGGATGCTTCCGCGCGGCAGTGGTACCCGCAACTGGTCAAACTGGCGGCCTCTCCGGTCGAAGAAATCCGCAACACCGACGCCTGGGTCATGGGACAGGACAATTCCCGTCCCGAATTCCATCAGGCCCTGTTGCTCCTGCTGAAGGACCCTTCCAGCACCGTACGGGGGAACGCGGCACTCTCGCTGGTGCGCTTCGGCGATGCGAGCGGCCGCCCACAGCTTCTGGCCCTTCTCCAGCCGGTCACTCTGACCGCCCCGAGTGCGGGCATTGTTTCCGACGCCGCCAAGCCGGAACAGACGGTGCGCGAAGGCGGGCTGGTGTCGCGGATCGGCAGCATCGAGGTCCGCGCTCCTTCCACCGGACGGGTCGTCTCGGTCAAGCCCAAGGGCGCCGCGGTCTCAGCCGGCGACCAACTTGCCGTCCTGGCCCCGCCCGTGGACCAGATATGGGAGGCACTGCGCGCCCTCTACCTGGTGGGCACGCCCGAAGACCTGTCCGTGGTCCGGAGCTATAAGCGTGACGCCCCGGACATACCGCAGCGCATCCACCAGCAGGCCGCGGAAACGGAGCGCGCCATCCTGGAGCGCGCAAGAGTCAATCCACCGAACCAATAGATAGCCGAGGGAGCCCATGCACGACCGACGTGATCGCCGACATTTCTTACGAGGAACAAGCGCAGCCCTGACCGCCATTGCCCTGACCCCAGCCACGGTTTTCGCGCAAGAGAAGGAAGAGCCCGAGGACGTCTCGCCGGTCGAAGACCTGATGCGGGAGCACGGGCTGCTCAACCGGCTGCTGCTGGTGTACGAGGCCTGCGGCCGCCGCCTTGCCGCCAAGAGCGGCTTCGATCCCGCGGTGCTGAACCAGGCCGCCGGCATCATCAAGGGCTTTATCGAGGACTATCACGAAAAGCTCGAGGAAGAGCACCTGTTCCCGCGCTTCGAGAAGGCAGGCAAGCTCACCGACCTGGTCGCCGTCCTGCGTACCCAGCACGCCGCCGGACGCAAAGTGACCGCTCGCATTCTGCAGGTCACGGCCGCCAAGGGGGCCCGGCGCCGCGCAGCCCCGCTTATCCGCGACATCAACCTCTTCGTCCACATGTACCGCCCCCACGAGGCGCGCGAGGACACGGTCCTGTTCCCTGCCCTGCATTCCATCGTCTCCCGCAACGAATATGACGCCCTGGGCGAGGACTTCGAGAAGAAGGAACACGAGCTCTTCGGCAAGGACGGCTTCGAGGGAATGGTGGACAAGGTCGCCGACTTGGAGAAGAAGCTCGGGATCTACGACCTGGCGCGGTTCACGCCGTCTTGAGATCCGCCCTGAGGCTCTTGAAGGATCAGCGGATACGAGGCATAGAATGTCGTGCCCTCGGTCTCACTCGACGTGAAATCGAGCGTCCCGCCAAGGTACTTGTCGGTCAAGAACCTCATGCTGTAGGTCCCCAGTCCCCGCCCGACGCCCTTGGTGGAGAACGAGCGGTTGAAGATCTGCAGCCGCACGTTCTCCGGCATGTACGTCCGGTTGTGCACCCAGAAGACGATGCGGACGCCATCCAGCTTGCACCCGATGGTGGCCGTGTCCCCCGCGGATGAGGCTTCCAGCGCGTTCTTCACCATGTTGCTCAGCACGCGGCTGAGCAGGCGCCGGTCGCTCTCGAAGATGATGTCAACGCTGGCGTCGTCGATGCGGAGGCGGCGGCCCTTCAGTAACTCATTGCGGCGGTAGGCGCCGGAGACGTCCTCCAGCAACTCCAAGGAGCGGACGGGCGCGATGCGCAGCTTCAGATCGCCGTTCTCCGCCGAGATGAGCTGCCTTTGGGCTTCGAGCTGATCCACCATCTCCTGCGCCAGGGCCCGGATGCGGCGCACATGTTCTTCGTGCGACTTCTCACCCTCCGGTATCCCGGGGGAACGCGTGCTGAGCAGCAACGACAGGCCTTGCAGCGCCATGGCGGTGTTGATCACATCGTGCAGGAAGATGCGTTCCAGCACCTGCCGGCGCTTCTCGTCCGCGATGTCGGCGATGCAGAAGAACGTGAATTGTTCCTTGTTGAAGGTCACCGGCCAGGCCCAGACCCGCAGGTCCAGGGCCCGTTCTCCGCCGCCCTCATTCACGTTCAGATGGCACTCCTCACTCGCAGAGCGCCCCGACTGGCTCTGCAGGATGGCTTTCACGGCGCCGCAGCAACTGCAAAAGCGTGTGGTGCCGCATCCGGCCTCGGACTCATGCCCATGCTTGCACCCGAAGAGCTCTCCCGGCCGCAGGCCCAGGACCAGGGCGCGATCCGGACGGTGGGTGACCTGCAGGACCGCCTTGTTGGCGTAAACGATCTGCCGCTCGGAGTTGAGGACGAGGACCATGTCAGGGACATAGTCCATGAGCTGGAGAAAGATGCGGGAGCCGGTGAAGTGGGCAGCCTGGCGGGCCACCATCTCGGGGGCAGCACGCGCCGCGGGGGCAAACTCGGTGGTCTCGGATTCAACCATATCCCATCGCCCAGGAAGACCCCGACGCCTCCCATCGTGCCACCGGCCGGTGGGGCGCACGGTGATTGATGTCACCGTTGGCAGTGACGTACCGGGAATGGAGCCAAGCACTTCCGACGCTACGCGCCCTCTCGGTATAATCCGCGCAACTGGAGATGGGATGGCGATAGCCGCAGGTTCCCGTTTTGGCCCTTACGAGCTTGTTTCGCTCCTTGGAGCCGGCGGAATGGGCGAGGTGTATCGGGCGCACGACCCGCGTCTCCGTCGCGACGTGGCCGTGAAGGTGCTGCCGTCATCCCTGGCGGCGGATGCCGACCGGCTGCGCCGCTTTCAGCAGGAGGCGCAGGCCACCAGCCGGCTCAATCATCCCAATATCCTCACCGTCTACGACGTTGGCCAGCAGGATGGCATACCGTACATCGTCTCCGAGTTGCTGGAGGGTGAGACCTTGCGGCAGCGGCTCACGCGAGAGCGCTTGCCGCTGCGGCGGACCATTGAATTCGCCATCCAGATCGCGCGCGGACTGGCCGCTGCTCACGAGCGGGGAATCATCCATCGCGACCTGAAGCCAGAGAACGTCTTTGTCACCCGGGACGGACATACAAAGATCCTGGATTTCGGATTGGCCAAGCTGGCCCGCGGCGAAAGTGCGGGCAATGAAGGAACAACCCTGGCTGCCAACACGCAGGCTGGCGTCATGCTGGGGACGGTGGGCTATCTGTCGCCCGAGCAGGCGCGCGGATTGCCCAGCGACCACCGCACCGACATCTTCAGTTTTGGAGCAACCCTCTATGAGATGGTGACCGGGTGTCGCGCCTTCCAGGCAAACACGGCCGTGGATACCATCACGAAAGTGCTCACCGCAGATCCTCCCGCTCCGTCGGAAAGCGATCACCGCGTTCCCCCGGCGCTCGACCGCATCATCCTGCATGCCCTCGAGAAAGACCCCGACCAAAGATTCCAAACCATGCGGGATATCGTCTTCGTTCTCGAGGGGATCTCCGACACCTCATCGGCTACCGCGGCTATCATCCCGGTTGCGTCCAAGCGGCGGTGGCCCGCTGCTCTCCTGCTCCTGGCGCCGGCGATAGCGGTGCTACTGGGTTATCTCTGGCTGCGCCCGCGCCCTGCACCGGTTCCCGAAAAGACCGCGCCGGTGGTGCTGCAACGGCTGACGGACTTCGTCGGCATGGAACAGTCGCCGGCGGTCTCGCCCGATGGCAAGGCCGTGGCGTTTTCGGCGGGCGCAGGCACGCCGCATCTCTGGGTGAAGCTGCTGGCCGGGGGCGCCCCACTGAAGATCACGCGCGACGATGTGCCCCATCTTTATCCACGCTGGTCACCGGACTCGGGCTCCCTCATCTATTTCTCTCCTGCGAAGACACCGGAGACGCAGGGCGGTGCGATCTACGACATCCCTGCGCTCGGTGGAAGCCCCCGGCGCTTGGCCAGCAGCTTCACCGGCGGAGACATCAGTCATGACGGAAAGCGGATCGCTTATCTCCGCCGAGAAGGCAACAAAGAGCCGGAGCTGGTGGTCGCCGACCGGAACGGGAGCAACCCGCGCGTAGTGGCCGCGCTATCCCAGGCCTTTGACTACGGCTTCCCTCGGTGGTCTCCTGACGACCGGCTGATCGCCTATGAGCGCGGCCGCGTATTCAGCTACGACATCTTTGCCGTTGACGCCGCGGGAGGCGAACCACGGCAGATCACCCATGATCTCAAGTTCGTGGCGGGATACTCGTGGCTGCCGGACGGATCCGGCGTCGTGTGCAGCTCCTCGCAGAATACCACAGCGCTTTACTTGCCGAACATGGACCTGTTCGTCGCCAAGCTGGACGGCAGCCCGGTGCGGCAGCTGACGTTCAGCGATACCAGTTTTCTCGATCCGGACGTGGGCAGCAACGGGCAGGTGTTCGTCACTCAAATGCGGCGGGACTTTGACGTGTGGAAAATCCCCATCGACGGACCGCCCGCCGAGAATGTGCGTCGGGCCATCCAGGTGACGAGCCAGACAGGACAAGTGCAGACACCATCGCTCAGCCCCGATGGCCGCGAAATGGTGTACCTGTCAGAGCTCGGCGGGCATAGCAATTTGTGGGTCATGAAGCTCGATGGTTCGAGAGAAGTCCGGCAGATCACCTTCGAGCAGGACCCCCAGGTCGCCGTGGGAGTGCCGGTATGGTCGCCCGACGGACGTCATATCACGTTCTTCACGCGCAGGCCCGGCACCAGGATCGGCGACCAGTGGGTGGTGGATCCGGACGGTTCCAACCAGCGACGGCTGGTCGCCGAGGGCGGCTGGGCCGCCTGGTCACATGACGGAAAGTGGCTGTACGTTTCCCCCCAGGGGCGCGAAGATGAGCCGTACAAGATCACCAAAGTCCCGGTAGACGGCGGGGAGCCGGTGCAGGTGCGCACCGACAGCTCCTTCCTAGGTTCGGCGCCAGCTCCTGACGGCAAAACCCTGTATTTGCTCCGGATGGGCAGCCGGGCGGGTGGGCAAGACGTGGAAATCCTGGTTGCGAAACCGGAAGACGCTCCATCGCAACTCCTTGCCCGGATCCCGGCTCCGCGGCTGCCGCTCGCCTACCTGATGCAACCCGTGATCTCGCCGGACGGCAAATGGCTGGCCATTATGCTGGCAGACGGTGTCACCACCAACCTTTACCTCCTGCCCACGGCTGGCGGGCCCCTCCGCCAGGTGACGGATTTCGGCCAGACCGCCACCGAGATTGCGCGGCGGGTCTCCTGGTCCTCCGACTCGAAGTACATTTACGCCGCAGTGGCACGCATGGATGCCGATGTGGTCGTGGTCCAGAATCTACTGCAACACTGACGACCTTTCATCGGCTGGATACAAGCGGAGGGCTTGTCACAGGCTCTCAGTACGACATCGGGCCGACTTCCTTTTCGACCTCGGCGGTGTCCACCATCACGATGGCATCCCACGGGCAGCCGTCCAGGAAAGCGCCGTCCGGACCCTTGCTGGTGCATTTCTTGCAGCCGATGCAGAGCAACGGGTCCACCTGGATGCGGCCGAAGGGGGGATGGTCCTCGTCCGGCACCCAGAACATGCAGTCCTCCACCGGACAGTACTCGACGCAGGCGGGCGAACCGGCGCAGCCGGTGCAGCACTCGGTGATGACCGCCAGCTCCTTGGGCTTCTTCTTGCGTGGGGTGAGGGTGCCCTTGGAACGCGGTTCGTGCTTGAGTTCGTCAGGGACCAGACCGGGGGCTTTGGTTACGGGTGCGGGTTCCGCCATATCACCTCAGTTGTCGGTACTCGGAGTTCGCCCAGTTGCAACGACCCTAAACGACCTTGCGGTCCTTGTCGGGGATGTGACTGCCCAAAGCGGACTCGATGTCCTTGGGTGTCAGCTTCTCGCCGTCGTTCATGCGCTTCAGGAGCGCGTCGATGATGTCCTTGGCCTCGTCCTTCTTGTAATTCTTGATGAAGCCGTCGTAGAAGTGCTCGCCTGACATGGCGCGATTGATCTCGTATTCCTTGTTCTGGTCGTTGAGCTCGGTGAAATAGACCACACGATACTTACCGCTGTAGGTGTCCTCGCGGTAGATCTCGAACATGATCTTGTCGGCTTCCATCAACATGCGGACAGACCCCACCCGGAGTGCAAAGTCATTTTAGCAGACAGGTGAAGGGCAGACAGGCGGGTGAATGCCCGGGGGACCGGGCGGACTCAGCCTTCGGCTTCGTCGTCCTCGCCCAGCATGGCGAGAGTCCAGCCGGCCAGCGGGATCCAGAGGGCCAGCAGCACGCTCCATGCGTTCAGGTTCGATACGGTCGAGATATCCATCATGCCCCACCTAAAAAGAAGGCCAGTCGCTGCAAAGGGTAAGAATCAACTTGAGAACCGTTGGATGCCTGACCCGCTGCCTCAATCCTACGCCCGGCGATGCCGGCCACAAGGTAACCCCGGTAACCACCAGCAACAGCTGTCAGAACAAACAAGGCCCACCCTTACGGATGGGCCTGGTGGCCGTCGGGTTGCAAATTGTTTAATCGCCGCTAAGGTGGGCCATCTCGCCGCTTTCCACCGGCGGCGGAGCGATGTTCACTAAAGCGTCAACAGCGGGCCGCTCCACGTCCTTGTACTTGGCGGCGACTGCGAGCTCGGCGCGCAGCTGCGCCTCGAACCTCTTGAGCCGCTCCTCGATGGACAGGTGCTTCTGCTTGTTGCGCACCATGTCCTCGCGGTAGCGCTTCAGGAAGTAGCTGATGGTCTCGACCCGAATCTTGATCGAGCCGGTGGGCTTGTTCTCGTCGATATCCTTAAAGCAGAAGTACGGGGTGCCGGAGTGCTCCACGATCTCTTCCACCACGCTGTAGATCGGCGCGTCGTGCCCACATTTGAAACTCGATAACTCCAGTGCCACGAGGTTGGGATGCCGGGCCACGTACTTGGCCGCCCAAACTTTGCGGCTGGTGTTTTCGCTGTACGAGTTCTTCCACACGTCGGTGATGGCCATGGGGTGCGGAATCTCGCCCGCCAGCACTTCGTCTCCGAACAGCCGCCAGACGATGTCGTCGTCCACCGGCAGGGAATCCTCGGTGAACACGGGATA